>DAOTCE010000018.1 GCA_035452965.1 Candidatus Paceibacterota bacterium
GGAGCAGAACCGGGCTCTCCTCACCACCGGTGAATAACTTTGGATGAGCTATAAGGCGGCCGGGATCGTGACGGTGGGTTTCATTGACACGACCTGTCCCCCGACGAGCGTCTATGCCGCCTACAACGCGCTCAAGGGCAAGAAGGAAATCTTCAACGACCCGCCCAGCGCCCACGCGATTTCACCGGGCGCAAGAGAGGCAATGCGCAGCGCCATCCTCCGGTATGCCGACAAGCTGAAGTAGTCGAGGCAAGCCTCCAGTTCTGTCTTGGCCAACGGCCGAGGTTTCTGGCGAGGGTGCCCGCCGCAGCGCCCGAGGCTTACGCACTCGTGGATCAATGAAGATCACATTGAGCGTCACCTCGTCGAACGGGTCGGCATAGGTTCGGTTGGCGGTAAAGGTCACCTCGACCGCAACGTTGGCTTCCGTCCGCAGGCTAAGTTCGCTGGGCGCAGCGGAGACCGGCGCGCCCGGCAACAAGGCCAAGGCCAGAGCCAGGTTGCGCTGCAAGGGCGGGGCGGAGCCAGATAGTCGGAAGCCGAAGACTCCGCTCCCGGACCGAATCACCGAGTTGTTGTGGGGCGTGGCGCCACGACCATGAAACAGCAGCCGGCATTTGGAGACCGGAAATCAGCCCGCTCCCTGCGCGACGCGCATCTCCCGCTTTTCGGGGCGCGGAAATTCTTGTCCGCATAAGCGTTGGCCGGCTCATGAGGGCGGACAAGTTGTCCGTGCCGCGTTCTCTGGGGTTGTGCCAGTGACCAGTGAACAGTGAACAGTGGTCAGAAGGTGTCACGTGTCCAGTCGGCCGGCCAGTTGACGGGCGGCTCCGGCAGGATCGGCCTGGCGCGTAGGTCATTGCAGCCGTTCCAGAGGCGGTTGTTAAGGCTGGCTTGAGCAGGCTTCATGGATTCGACGTGGCCATCACAGAAACCGGTATTGGCGCGTCCGAGGTGGCGGGAAGAGAGGAAGGAGACGTAATCGTAGAAGGCCCAAGCCTCCAGCGTTCAGTCTTCGTCTCTGACCGGCTTGACCGCCCAATCGGGATAGGGCACGTCCGGCCCCTTCATGGCACGCCAAAGAATGCGGTTGAAAACATCCTCCGGACAACGGTCCACTTCCTCAAACGGCAGGCGACTGGAGGTGAGGGCGTCGTGACGCAGCACCGGGTCGGAGACCTGCCCGGGCTCGGGATTCAATTGATCGAGCGGCACCCGGTTAGGGACGCTCGTGAACGGGGTCAGGTCCGCTTTCCCGGTAAAACAGTCGGTCATCGGCGTGGCCGTGGCATCCAGGTGGTTCATCGGCGGCAATCCAAGAATCAGCTCCATAGTCCGCATAAGGCTCGTCTGGTTGTATTGCGTGCTGATGGTCTGCCGGCGCTTGGTGTAAGGACTGACGACGTAGCAGGCGGTGCGATAACCGCTCACATGATCCCAGCCATTCTGTGGATCGTCCTCAATCGTGAAAACGCAGGTCTCCGGCCAGAACCGGCTGTGACTGACAGCCTCCAGGATCAGGCCCAGGGCCAGGTCATTATCGGCCATCTGCGCGCCCGGGGTGGGATACCGGCTGCGCGTGCCGGCAGTGTGGTCATTGGGCAGAAAGAGAATCACCAGATCAGGAAACCACCCCCGGGCCTCGAACTCACGCAGTTCCCGAATGAACTCGGCCGCGCGCATCACATCCGGCACCCTCAAGTTCCAGCCGAGGGTGTTGGTGTTGCTGTACGGCCGGAGAGTCTCGATGGCCGGTCGGCTGCGAATCTGCAGGGCCCCCGCCCCGGTTTGGAACTCCCGCCAGAAATCAAGCCAGGTGGCAGAATCCTTGCGGTTGCGGTCCTTCCAGCCGGCCTCGGAGAGCATCCACTCGCCATAGTTGCGGAAGGTCTTCCCGTGCGCCAGGGCGTTGTCCCAGATGAATCCGGAGGAGGCCCAGGCCAACGCGTCGGCGCCGTCCTCGGTCTTGCCCCCCGGGTAACTGCGCGGGGTGTCGGAGGTGATCTGGCGCTCCATGTACTCGTTGGCAATCGCGCTGTCGGTCCATTGGTGTCCGTCTGCGCTTTGGACGCCGGAACAATACGTGTTGTCGAGCAGGACGAATTCGCGCGCGATCTTGTGCTGGTTGGGGGTGTAGGTCTCGCCGAAGATGCATAGGGCGGGGTCTCCGTTGCCCTCCGTCATGTCGCCCAGGAGCTGATCGTATGTGCGGTTCTCCTTAATGATGTAGATCACATGTTTGAACACGCTCGGTTCGCCCACCCGCTCAGGCACGGGCCGGGCCGGCACGCCGGTCCGGGCTGGCAGGCGTGCTGCCGCCAGCCTCGGGTAATGCATGTTCCGCAACGCGCGCTTCGTGAGAGCCGACAATGCCTTCTTCGTCGGCACCGGAATCAGGGAAACAGTACCGAAGAAGTCCTTGGTATTCAGCTTTACCGCCTCATGCGGCTCAAAGACTTTGGTGGCCCCAATGCCTTTCATGTTGGCGACGCAGAGTGTCTTGCGGTTCGTGTCATACTGAATCGCACCGGGGAACCAGCCCGTCGGGATCAGCCCCAGCATCTTCGAGGCGTTGGCCTCCGGCTCGAACCGGATCACCGCCACTGCGTTCTGCGTGCCGTTGCACACATAGAGGCGCCGCCCGGTCCGGTCGAAGGCGAGCGCGTTGGGCTGCGCGCCGAACAGGTCGGCGGGAGTCTGGCGCGCCCAGACCTTCTCCACGATCCGATCCGTGGCAGTCTCAATCACGTTGAGCGTGTCGCTGCCGCTGTTGGCGACCACCACGTACTGGCTGTTCGGGGAGACTGCCAGCGCGGATGCGTGCAGCCCGACCAGGATTTCGGACTTCACCTTTCCTGCGGTCAGGTCAATAACCGTCACTGAGCCCTCGCTGGCAATGTGCCGGACCGGGTCCACCCGGACAGTCGTGCCTTTCCCTGCAGGGGCGACCAGATCGCCTGCCTCCGGGCGACGCCCACCCAGGTTGCTGACGTAAGCCTTGTCACCCGCCAACACGACGTCGAACGGCGCCGCGCCCGTCTTCCACGAGCGCAGGATCTTTCCGGACTCCGCATCCAGCTCATGGAGCCGGTTGCCCAGATTGCCTGCGACATACAGCCGCTTGCCGTCCGGCGAAACGGCGATGCCGGTCGGGATCTCATGCTTCTGATGCGGGACATTGGCATTCGGGACGGCAAGCAACTTTGGCTGGCCTGCCTGGCCCAGGCGATCAATCGGAAACACCCAAACATTCCCGCCAGTAGTCGAAAGGTAAACCCGCCGGCTATCCGGGGAAAAGGTAAGCCCTGTGAAACTCATCTGACCGGTGACAGTCTCGGAGCTGTCCTTAGCTTTGGGGGTGGAGAGTTGCACCGTCTGCAGGATGCGGCCGTCGGCCGGATCAATGAGCACCAGTGTTTGATTCTTCCCCCCGGTCGCCAGTAGGTTGCCATTCGGACTTAACGCAAGCGCCTGCGGACGCATCCCCGGCAACTCAATCTGCCGGCCAGTGGGGGTCAGTAATTGCCCGGTAGGGACCTGATAGATGTTTGCCCCCACGCGTCCGACATGTTGCGGCTGCACCAGTGATCCGGGTGCTTCATCCAAATCGCGGATGCATCCGGACAAAAGGACCGTGAGTGCCATGCTTAAGGCGCAGCTCAGCCGACAAAAATCAATTTGGCGCATTCTCCATATCTTAACCCAATAGTCCGGTGAAGCGTCAACCTCGTTGGCCAAGCGGCTAAACCAGGCTGACGGCAGGTCTTTACCGCTGGAGGCCATGGAAAAGCTGCTCAGCGCGGATGCGCTGCGTCGAAACGGCGGGAACCATCGAGAGACGGCAAGGGAGTTGGGCATCAACCCGGGCACGGTCTTGCGGGAGGTGAAAGTCTTGAAGCCGGCCAGGAGCGGTTGAGCTTGATACGGTTCGGGGACTGATGAACACGCTGGTTCTCAAGTCCATCGGCACGGCTCATTCTCCGTTTCGGGAAGTCACGGGCACTCCAATACAAAGCGCCTTGGCGCAAGGTGTGTAAGGTTCGGTCGAGGGGTTGCCGGAATTTGTGTCAGGACTGCGGGACCTCGGGGGATTCGATCGCATTTGGCTGCTCTACTGGTGGCGATCGAGTTAGGTAGGCAGGTCTTTGCCGGTGGAGGTGACGGTGAGTTTGCCGTGCTTGACACCTTTGGCGGCGATAAGCTCATCGGCGATCTTCTTGACCAGCACTGCCTGCCCGCGGACGACGAGGACCTCCAGGCAGTTGTGGTGGTCGAGGTGGACGTGGAGGGTGGAGATAATCAGCTCGTGGTGGTCGTGTTGGATATCGGTCAGGGCGGCCTGGACGTGTTGCTTGTGGTGGTCGTAGAGGAGCGTGATGGTGCCGGCGATCTCGCGTTTGCCAAGGTTTTGCCGGTGCTCCACCAGGCCAGCGCGGATCATGTCGGCGACGGCGAGTGAGCGATTATCGTAGCCCTTCTCGCGGGTCATTTGGTCGAGCTGCGTGGCCAGGTCGCGTGGAACGGAGACGGTGAAGCGGACCACGCCGTCGGTTTTGGCGGTTTTCATCGCGGGGAGCCTAGCAGAGGCGGGTCGGACATCCAGTGTTTAACAGCAAGTGCGGACGGCGCTCGGCTCTTTGACGGTGGGGTGAGACGGCTTACTTGTGCAAGAGCAAGTCCCCGGCGTCGCCGGCATCGCGAAAAGGGTTGTCTGGAGACCGGGCGTGCGGTTACTTGATCTGATTATGCTGCGCATGCGGATCCGGATCGAGGTGAACCCATGAGGCGAAAGACCTTGTGGGGGCTTGCGGCCCTGCTGTTGGTCGGCGCGGCGGACGTGTCTGCCGGCGCGCCGGACGGGTTTCTGCACAACGGCGTCACCGCCCACCGCGGCAACTCGAGCGAGTTCCCGGAAAACACCATCCCGGCTTTCCAGAGCGGGATTCATCTGGGCGCGGATTGGATTGAATTAGATGTGCACCGCACACGGGACGGTCAACTGGCGGTCAGCCATGACCGAACCACCGGCCGCGTCGGCGACCAGGATCTGGTCGTGCCCGAATGCAGCTACGCAGAGCTGCGGGCGGTGGATGTGGCGGCCAGTTTCCGGCGCGAGCGCGGCAAGACCCTCGATCAATGTCCGAAGCATACCATGCCACTGCTGGAAGAGGTGCTCCGGTTGGTCATGACTCAGAACCGAACTCGGCTCTCGATTCAGCCCAAGATGGACTGCGTGGCTGACGCGGTGAAGCTGGTGCGGCGGCTGGGGGCTGAGAATTGGGTCGGCTTCAATGACAGCACCCTCGACTATATGGTCGGGGCGAAGAAGTTGCTGCCTGCCGTCCCGGTTTTTTACGACCGGCACCAGACGAACCTGCTGGAGGATATTCGTGTGGCCCGGCAGCATGGATTCCAGGCCCTGGTGCTGCACCACACGCTGATCAACGAAGCGCGGGTCCGGCTGATTCACGCGGCGGGACTGGAGGCGGGCGCCTGGACGGTGAACGATGAAGCCGAGATGAACCACCTGCTGAACCTTGGGGTGGACCGCGTTTACACGGACTACCCGGGGCGGGTGCTCGCTCTGAAGCGGCAGCGCGCCCGCTACCAATCGGCATCCTGCGAGGGAACCTACCCCAGACACCTCCAGGGGATCTGCCTGGACGGCAAAGGCGCCATCTACTGGTCATTCACCGACGCACTCGTGAAGACGGATGCGGTCGGGAAGGTGCTGAAGAAGGTGGCCGTGGCCAACCACCACGGCGACCTTTGTTACCACGACGGCAAGCTGTACGTGACGGTCAACCTCGGCAAGTTCAACGAGCCGCCGGGAAAAGCCGATTCGTGGGTTTATGTGTATGCCGTCGGCAACCTCACCGAACTGGCCCGCCACCGGGTGCCCGAGGTGGTGCATGGCGCGGGCGGCATTGGCTGGCACGCCGGCCGCTTTATGGTCGTGGGCGGCCTGCCACCCGGCGCCAACGAGAACCCCGTTCACGAGTACGACCCGAACATCCGGTACGTTCGGACGCACATCATCCGGAGCGGCTACACGCTGATGGGCATCCAGACAGCGGAATTCAGCAACGGCTATTGGTGGTTCGGCTGCTACGGGAATCCCCGGATTCTGCTTAAGACGGACGACTCGTTTCGCCTCGTCGGGCGGTATGAGGTTGACTGTGCCTTCGGGCTCGCCGGCCTGCCGAACGGCAGGTTCTTGATCGGCCGGGGGGCAAACGATGCCCGGAAGGCGTATGTCGGGCACGTCGTTCTCGCGCGCGCCGATGAGATCAAAGGGCTCGTGGTGGAGGACGCCGAGCGATCCGCGGGCAGGTGACGTTGGAATGACCCGCGGCGGGTGACTCTTGCGCTGCTTCTGGAAGAGTCCAACGGTGGTGGGGCCAATCGCGCCAGAGCGCTTTACCTGATTCTGTAGCCGCGAACGTTAGTTCGCGCCATATCATCTCCTGCCCCTCAAGAGCAGGCTGGACAGCCCGCCCTAAAGCCGCCGATGGCCGGGGCCCAAATTCGGTCCCGGCCATCTCGTGGCCGCCTAGTGGCCGTCTCGGTGCCGCTATCACCCGCGCAAGCGCTCAGACGGGCGCGCAGAAAGCAGATCTGCCAATGCCAGTCTCATGGCGAGGACACTCGGTAGAGGCGGGCAGGGATCGCGGCTGACGGAGGTAATGGGGACCACCATGCAAACAGGTTCGCCGCGTGTAAGAACCTCCAGCTAGGAGGGGCGTCCGGATCAATAGTCAGGAGCCGGAACTTGTAAGTGTCGGCCTTCAGATTCCCCGGCAGGGGCAGAAGGCCGTTGGCGGCGCCGGCGGGCCCTTCGTCGTAGCTGCCGCCTAAATAGCCGGAGTAAATGATTGGACTGGGAGCCGCGCCCGTGGCCGGCCGCAGCGCCGACAAAGCGACCAAAAGCATGAGCAGGCAAACCGCCTTTTGACAAACTACCTCCCTCGACCTGCCCGGAACCCGCAAGCCGTTCTTCATGCAGGAACCCGGATTCAGGGCTACAGACCTCACATTGTCCCTGGCGAACCCCGCAACCTTCCACACGGGTTCAGCGCCGTCAAACGAGCGGCACCGAAGTCTGTCGCGTTACAGCGCGTACGCAGGAAGGCACGCGGGCAGCTTGCCCGCTTGGCTGGTCCGCAATCCGCAAAGCGGGCCGCACTCCTACGGCAGCTTCATGCATATGCGCTAGTCGCGTTGAGACTTTCGCGGCGTAGCAAGGACCGGGGGGCGCTGACTCCGGCCAGCCTCAAAGCAACTATGGGTATCGCCTCCGGCCACAATCTCGCAGGGTGGCCGCAAAGGCGGGGGACGTCACTTGTTGGACTAACCCAGACGATTGGGAAGAGCGTCGGTCTCCCAGGGTGTCATTGAACCCGGATGCGGTAGAACCGCTGTTGGCTCGACGGATTCAAGTCAAAGAGGTTAGTGATTGTGCCATTTCCCCGGCAGGAGGTAATTGGCGTCCAGACCGTGGTCAACGCGAGATTAGTCACGTACTCGAGATAATAGAAAACGTTGGCATCAGGGACCGTCGGGAAACTGAACATGTATTCGGCCGGATAGGGGGCCGAGATCGTCACCTGGGGCCGGGGCGGAGTTGCGACACTGGACGGCGCGAGGGTGGCCACAAACGCTCGCGGGTTCGCGGGGTTATTGGTGTCCAGGCCGACGCCGGCAACCACCAACCCGCCAGCCGCGTTGGTGCCGACGCTATACGCCCGGGTCAACCGGCTGAATACACCCATAGCTCCCTTGGTCAGCGCCAAGTCTGTCAGGTCAACAACCGCCCAGTTGGTTGCCTGGGCATCTTGCGTATCCCACAGCACTGCCTTTTCGATCCCCCGGTAGCTCATTCCCACCGCGAACCTTCCGTCCGCCGTGCAGCCGTAAGGCGCCGCGGCGCTGCCGGCGGTTCCCACGGTTTCAGGGAAGTTGGGCAACTCCTGCACCCTCTGCAGCACGCCGGGGCTGGCGCTGGTCACGACGGCTTTGTAAGCCCAGCTTCCCGGCCGGCCGCCGCTGACGGGTGACTGGCCGAAGAGAATGGTGCCGTCGGCGCTGACCGCAAAGGCCTCGCCCGCGGTGCTGCCATTCAAACCGTTGAAGGACCAGGCCGTCGGCGTGCCGGTTCCGGTCCAATCCAGGATGTAATGTGTCCGGGGAGTGTTGCGGAAGCCCACCGCTCGCCCGGTGGCAGAAATGCCATGCGTTTGAGCCAGGCTGTCGCTGGCCGCTGTCTTGTCCCAGACCGGCGTCGAGGGCCACGCGCCGGAGAACCTGCCAACGTAGAGCTGGTTGGCCTTGCTGTTACCGTCATACCACGTCGAGAAGAATACATCCGTTGCTGTCCCGGCCAGTCCGTTTGCCAGGACGCCCACGGGAGCTGTGCCCACGTTGGTGTCCCGGCGCTTGGCGCCAAAGGCCGTGCCATTGGTTGTCATGTAATTGGCATTCCAGCCGGAGGAAGTGCCGGACATCACCACTTCCGTTTGGCCGTTCAAGCGGCGGTGACCCACCCCCGACAGCAGGGTGGCTTGGGCCCCGCCGGCACTGACGTTGAACACGTTCGTCGTACCGACTTCATGGAGGAACCCGCGCGTGCCGGAGATCCCGACAACCCATCGGCCATCGGGGGTTACCGCGCGCGCCTCGTTTGTGCCGTCGCCGCTCAAGGCGGGCACGGCCGCGAGCGTTCCGAGGACGAAGTTGTTGGTGACCAGCATCAGGGCGGCCGGACTGCTGGTGACGCTTCCAAAAGCGTTGGTCACCACGCAACGGTAGCTGGCCACATCGCTGCTGTCGGCCGCGGTCACGAGCAGCACCGCCGTCGCGCACCCTGAGTAGTGTCCGCCGTCGGCCAGGTTGGCCAGGTTCTTTTGCCACCGATAGCCTAGCGGGCTTGTTCCGTCCGCCGCGACGCTGAAAGCCGCGTTCTGGCCCACCGGCACAAACTGCGCCCCCGGCTGCTGGGTGATGCTGGGCGGGAAGTTCACGCACCATTCCGGAGCAAAGCTGCAGACCCCCGGCTGGACCTCCTGGGTATAGCGCTGCTGCAAATTTGCCCGCAGCGACGCATTCCGCGTCAGCACGATCATCCGCGAGACGTTCAGCGTGCCCAACCCGACCACTACCTGGTTGCCGTTGGTCTGCAGATTCACATCGCTCAAACCGCTGGCGGCAATCTCGAACGCGGTCGGATGCTGCATCCAGGAGGGCAGGGTGACGGTCACCGTGGCATTGGCGACTGGGTTGTAATGGCAGCCCGCACCGTCATTCGTGTAGTTGTCGTTCACCGCCAACAGGATCATGGAATCCGTTCCGACCGCGAGCGCCCGCGCCCAGACATTGGCGCTGGCGGCCAGCGGCCAGTCCACCGGATGGCTGGTGACCAGCAGTGGCTGGGCGGTCTTGATCTCGGCGCCCAGCAGGCCAATCTCCTTCCATAGCGCCAAGGCTCCCGGTGTCCCCGCGCCGAGGCCATTGAACTCGAAGTCGGTCAGATACCACCAATACGCCAGGCCCTTGGCGCCGGCCGCCAAGGAGTAATACACCTCGATCCGCTTGGTGGCTGGCGGGGCAAAGGGTCAGGACTCGCCCGTGGACGTGTTTCCGTAAGAACACGAGTACAGAATCATGTGCATCGGGTTGGGCTCGCAGGCCAGCGCCGCGGTCTGGGCGCTGGCGTAGATGTAGGTGGCTTTGCGGTAGAGGGGAATTTTGTAATTGTCGTACCAGTGGGCATTCGCCAGAAGCGGCTGGTAATAGGCGTCGGTCATGAAGACGTCGGGCACCTGCCCCCAGTTCCAGTAGTTGTAGGGCTTGAGGTTGCCGTTGATGTTGACCGTGGTCGGGGCCAGCGGGTAGTTCGGCCGAAGCCCCTCGCCGTCCTCGATCATCTGCATGGCCATGACGCCGGGCTTGTGGGTATTGCCCGCAGGCAAACCGCCCACCGTGTAATCCACATAGTCGGGCTCATCACGGATGAACCACATCCGGGGCGTGCCACAATAGAACTGGCCATACGATTGGATGACAAAGCCGTAACCGCGGCTCTCGGCGTACGCCCGGCCGGCACTCGTGCTGAGAAGAGTTCCCAGGCCATCCGCCCAGTTCATGACCAGCGCGTTGACGCCATGGGCCGTGGCCTCATCCACCCAGGCTCGCCCCGCGCTCACATCGGCCGGGATCGGCTTCGAGCCCCAGGTGCCGTGGAGAAAAGGATTGGCCCACGTGCGGACGGCTGCCGTGGCGGTCTTGCCGTCCCCGAAGATTCCCTGATACACGTGGTTCGTCATCGCGGAGAGCGGCGCCGCCAGGTGCACCACCGACGCGCCGAAATTTACCGCCGCGTCCCCCACCGTGGTTGTGTTCGCGGTCACGTTCGTGCCATCCATCCAGACCGTGGCTGGCGCGGCCCCCTCCGTCCGGCGCCAATGCAGATACACCTTCGTGAGATCGGCGGAAAAGCCGACACTCGCCAGTTGCGGCGCGTTCGCATCCACCGTGATATTCGTGGTGACCGTATTGCCGGTGGCTACAACCCCCACCGCAACCGTTGGGGTCGTGGGCACCTGTCGCAATCGCACGACCACCTGAGCGACCGCGCCAGGCGGAAGCGCTGTCGCCGGGTCAACCTTGTACCAGACCGGTTCCCCGGCATCCATAATTGCCTGGGGCGGGGTGGTCCAGTAAAAGTAAATGCTGCTCGCGTTGCCCCAGGTCGCGCTCTTCGGAATCACCGTCTTCAGGCTGTAGCCGGCCAGCCTCACGTCGGTAATGGCCTCTGCCGACGCGCCGGTGTTCTTCACGAACACCTTGACGTTGGCCCCGGGCACCGTGGCGGTGCAGGGGCCGGGATACTGCCGGTCATGCCAGATGCATTCATACTCCGGAAAGATTCGGTCCGGCTGATACTGCACGCCAATCACGCTGACTTCCGCCCTGGCCACCCCGCCGATGAGGCTCGCGATGAGTACGGCCAGGAGGGATGGTACTGCCAACCCTGCCCGGCAGCGCAGGTGTCCCCACGAGCCGGGATTAGACGAATTTGACCGGATGCAAGCAGGATGAGCGGGATGCTGTGTCATAAAATCAGGGCGGGTCGCTGCTGGACGCGGATACGATAACACTTAAAACTGACTTTGCGCGTTACGCGTACTCAGCGCTGCGCGGGTGAGGGAGAATCGGTCTTCTGCAACTCACTGAATATGGTGCGATGATACCACAAAGGTGTCCGCTGTGTCAACGAGCCGTTTTGCCGCCACCAGCGGTAATGGTGGGGCGACCAGTCCCGGCAAGTTCCGCAGAGCGTGCCGCGGGGCCAATACGGTTACTGCATTCTGGGGCAGCTTTGGTACCAGCAAGACCAGGCGAAGCGGCGTTTCCTGCGGCAGGAAGACCGAACGCCCAGGCTGGCGAGGGCTCCAATGCGGCGGCGGCAGCGGCTTCCTCGCCCCTTCGGGCAGGTGTGGCCTGGCGCACTTCAGGAAGCCGGTGCATTCATACTAAATGGGTATTGCGTAATACCCAACGGCGCAGTAATATTGTATGATATGAACGTAACGCTGGCAATGAAACGCAACCACGCGGTTACCGCTCTCGCCCTGGCTGCTTGTCTAATGGCTGGAACAATCCATGCGGAAACGCACTCGAATTTGCAGGCTGTCACCAGTGTCGGCACCAGCGCCTGGAGCGGGTCGGCCCCGTTTACTCTGACTGGAGTACTATTGACCGACCCGATCGAGATGCTGGATCCGGCGCCTAATTTCATCCCCTGGAACGGAGGGGCGGGGCAGTACCAACTGGGCGCGCAGTGGCAGATCTTTTTCCAGGCGGTGGAGCCGGGCGACCGGGGCGGGACGGCCTGCTACGTGGGCCAATGTTACGGGAACATGCCCTGGAACCACAACGACGACCTGAGCTACGCCAACGCCGCGTGGACGGCGGAGGTGCTGCGCTTGAGCTTTGATGCCGAGACGATGCACCCGTTTCGCGCCGGGGACCTGATCGAGGTAACGGCCAATAGTTACGCGTTCTACGGCGGCAAACTAAACGTCAACGAGACGCACCACATTGATCCGGCCTTCAACTTCACCATCTCGCTAGTGACCTCGAACTATGGTTTGCCGGAGCCGGACGTGCTCACACTGGCGGATTTGAAGCAGGCCGACGACACTTACATATTCGACGACACGCGGGCAACCGGGGGTGAGCACTGGCAGGGGATGCGGATTCGGATCAACAATTTGACGTTGCTGACCACCGACGGCTGGAACCCGACCAACGCCTGGGGAGCGCGGCTCTGCACGGCGACGGACGGCACGGGCCGCACATTCCCGCTGCGGACACCGCGTTACAGCCTCGGCGCCGCGCCGAGCGGGGTATTTGACGCGATCGGGGTGCTGAACCAGGAGTCCGGCTCGGGCAGCCAGGGCACCAATGGCTACGAGCTGTTTGTGCAGCAGGTGATTCCGCAAGCGGAGCCGGCGCTGGGCATCGCGCTGAAGATCGCGCTGACCTGGCCGGTGAGCGGCGCGGATTACCAACTGGAATATCGCGACGACCTGAACTCGACCAACTGGCACGCCTACACCAACAGCACGCCCGTGGTGATTGACGGGCAAACCACAGTGCTCGTTCCGCCGGCGGCGAACACGCAGCAGTATTTCCGGCTCCGGAAGACGAACTGAGGGTTGCATGCGACCGAGCGGGGCGTCGGGAAAACGGCTGGTCCGCCGCCGCCCCAGGCCAGTCCATGAGCCTGCTTGACGGTCAGAGCGGGAGTGTTACGCTTAAAGTTGGCCGTAATATCATGACCAGGCAATTGTCGCATTCAGCCAGCCGCTCGCGCCCTCCGGGCCGTGAGGCGTTTACGCTGATTGAGCTGCTGGTGGCGATCGCCATTATCGCGGTGCTGGCGGCCCTGCTGCTCCCGGCGCTGGCCCGAGGCAAAGAGAAGGCCAAGGTGGCGCGGGCACATGCGGAACTGTATGGCGTGGGCCTGGCGCTGGAGATGTATTCCGAGGACAACCAGGGCCGGTTGCCGCCGGTCCGGATCAACTGCAACAGCGACCTCGTGACCCATTGGTGCGAGTTTCCGGTGGAGCTGGCTGAACAACGTTACCTGGGGAGAAGCGACAAGCCGGGGATGGCCGCCAACATGGAAGATGTGTTCAACCGGGAGCACACCTACAAATACGCCGCCCCGGGGCCGCAACTGCTCAACGGCAGTCCGTCCGGCAATTACCAGCTTTGGGTGCCGAACGACTCTCCCGCCTGCGCCAGCACGAATGGCCAGTATTACTCGACCCAGAAGGACTCGCCAGTGCGCTGGGTGATCTGGAGTTTGGGACCGCAGCCCAACAGCGCGAAGACGCTGGATTCACGGGCGCCGATGGCCAGCCGGAGCTGGTATCGCCGCGCGGGACAAGGCGGCGTTATCGCGCGCTTCGCCACGCGCAACGGTTTGCAGATCAAGAGCCCCTGATGAACCTGCCCGTATGACCTGGAGATTGACCACAACCGGGACCCCGAGGAGAGCCGCCGGACTCGCGCTGGCGATGCTGTTGTTGCTGGCTGCCGCGCCCGCCCCCGCGCACAGCGGCCCGGGGGTGATTGTGGACACGGACATGGCGGCGGACGACGCCCGGGCGCTGGCGCTGCTGCTGAATTGCCCGTACCTGAATGTGCTGGCAATCGTCACCAGCGACGGAGTGAGCCCGCCGGATGCAGGAGCGACCAACGTCTGCCGAATGTTGGGGTTTCTACGGGTGGAGGGGGTGGCAGTGGGGGTCGGGCGGGCGCTGGGAACGCCGGCACCGGCTTTCCGCGCCAACGCCACCGGGTTGGATTGGGATCAACTCGGCGAGCCGGCGGCACCGGCGGGCCGCATGTTGAGCGCAACGAACCTGATCCGATTAGCGCTGCGAAGCAGTCCCGAGCGCGTGGTTTATATATGCCTCGGCCCGCTGACCAACCTCGGGGATGCGCTGGCGGGCGCGCCGGAATTGGCGGAAGCGATCAGCGCGGTGCTGTGGTTCGGCACGGCGCCGGGCGGGAGCGAACCCGACTGGAATGCGAAGCGTGACGAGGCCGCGTGGCGGCAGATCGCCGGCACAGGGTTGCGGGTGGAGGTGATGCAGTGGCCGAAGTCGGCGACCGCACCGGTGGTTGATGACGCGTTGCTGGACGAGGTGGGAGCGCTGGATTCGCCGGCAGCCGAACTGATCACGCTCCTGCACAGCACCGGGCGCGGGGCGGAGCTCGTCCGCGCCGGGCACCTGCGTCTCTGGGACGACCTGGCCGCGCTGCGGTTTTTGGATTCGACGGTGGGCAAACTTTCACCCGCGGCGAGCCAGCCGGGCTGGTGGGAGCTGACGGCGGTGGATGCGGCCGCGGTTCGCCGCGCGTTCCTGGCCAAGCTGCGCCTGTTTCCTGAACGGGCCACGGTGGTGATGGCGGAGTTTCCGACCGAGCCGCAGCGGCTGCTGCCGGATGTGAGGGAGTTGGGAACCCGGATCATCCAGCAGCATGGGTTGGAGGAATGGAAGGCGGCGGTGCTGACGAGTGAGCTGCACCGGCACCTGGGCACCTACTCGATCGTGGGGGCCAAGATGGGTCTGCGGGCGCGCGAACGGCTCAACGCGGCGCTGGACGAGCTCCACGTCGAGAGCCACGCCGGCTTGAAGCCACCGCTAAGCTGTGTGAACGACGGCCTGCAGGTGGCGACGGGCGCAAGCCTGGGACGCGGCACCATCACGGTGGTCACAAACGGGCCGGGGGCCTGCGAGGCGGTGTTCAAGCAGGGCGACGCGTGCCTGCAGGTGCGGCTGAAGCCGGAGTTGGCGAAGAAGATAGCCGCGGACATGGCCGAGCTGGAGAAGAGGCACGGGGGGCTGACGCCGGAGTATTTTGAGGCGGTGCGCGGAGTATCGCTGAAGCACTGGCTGGATTTTGACCGGACAACGATGTTTGAAGAGACGATGGAGCGCAGGCCGGTGACGCCGTGAGCCCGGATTGGGGTTGCGGGGAGGCGGGCCGGGCAGGTTAGCGGGACACCAAACGGCTCCTTTCGAACCTCCCTTTGACTCATTCCTCGGTTTTGCTGCTGCGCAGTTGTCAGCCACGGCACCGTGCGGTATTCTGCGCCGGATGTTGAACGAGCACGACCAGGATGTCCTTCCGCGCTGCCACCGCCTCGGTCACGAGCACCACGGAGGCAACTGCCACTGAAAGCAGCGAACACGGCACCGCTCCTGAGGGGCCAAGGCGACTTGTGCGCGCGTAGAGTTGGAAGCTGGCGACTGATATGAACGAATCTGTTTTATCCGCTACTATGACATTAGTCATCTACTGCGCGCTGGTGCTGGTGGCCTCGCTGGCGGGTGGCTGGCTGTTGCTGGCGATGCGGCTAACCCATGCGCGGCTGCAAACGGCGGTGAGCTTTGTCTCCGGGCTGATGCTTGGCATGGCGCTGCTGCATTTCATCCCGCACGCCTATCATCAAAACCACTCGTTGGATCAGACCATGAAGCTGGCCCTGGGCGGCTTCCTGGCGATGTTCTTCCTGCAGCGATTCTTCCCCCACCATCACCATGACGTATCGGAAGGGGCGGCCGAACACGGACACTCCGGTGGTGAGCACGCGCACTGCCACGAAACCAGCGCTGAGCCGGTCGTAGCCGCCCACACACTGGCTGAACAAGCATCCAGCCAACTTTCGTGGACGGCGACTACGATCGGCATGGCGTTTCATTCGGTGTTGGGCGGTGTGGCGCTGGCCGCGGCGGTTGGAGCCGAGGCCGGCGGGCATGGTGGATTGGTCGGATTGGGCACCGCGCTGGTGATTATTCTGCACAAGCCGTTCGACGCGATGACAGTCTCGACACTGATGGCCGCCAGCGGTTGCTCGCGCGCGTCGCGCCACGTGCTCAACTGGCTGTTTGCCCTGGCGACTCCTTTGGGCGCGTTCTTGTTCTACGCGGGTGCGAGTCATTTCTTCGGTTCAAACCCGGCATTTCTGGGCGGCGCCCTGGCTTTTTGTGCCGGCACGTTCCTGTGCATTGCCTGTGCCGATCTTTTGCCGGAGCTGCAATTCCACTCACACGACCGGCTGAAGCTGTCGCTGGCGCTGGTCGCCGGCCTTGCGGTGGCGTTATTTATCGGCCTGCTTGAATCGTCCGGCCACGACCACCATCACGAGGTGCCGTCTTCGGAACAGGTTCTGTGAGGGTGTAGCTGAACCGTTGAGTTTGGTTCACCATGGATTTCCGGGAAGTGCCAACGGTGGTTTGCACCTGCACGACTCGGATGGCCTCCCGACCTTCACTACCCCAACACTGTCCAATTTTGGGACAGTGTTCCTGCCTGTCAGCCTTTTCGAGTCCCTGCTGATACCTGCACCTTTGGCCTGTGATTATGGTGTCTAGCCTGCGGTGCTACGGTGTGGTTCCCATGGGGGTCGGCCCCCATGGGAACCACACCGTAGCCTGGCCGCACTGACAAGCCATCCTCCAGCCAACCGCAAGCCAACGCCGGCGTACGGTCACCGTAGCAGTGCGGACGCCCATCCGGCGGTGGTGCAGGCGGCAAGAAGGGGAGTCCGAGACGGCGAATTGCCAGTGGTATTCCCCGGAAATCCGCGCGAGACCTTAAGCTTGGAGCCAGGGAGTTGATGGAAGGAGGGCGTTCTGCAACGGTGAAGCGTGGTTCAGCCTCTCCCTGGCGCGGTCCAACAATGCGAAGAAATCGCTATGGAAATCGCCGGGTGTCCTGCCGGGCGGCCAAGGGTGGCTTGGCAGGGTGAGGGCTGATGAATAACGAGGCTGCTTATGGTCTCGCGACCAGGATTGCGCGGACCGGCTTGCGCTAGGGTTTGCTGTAAAGCTCGGCTCCGCCTTTGATAAACTCCTTTGCTTTCTCCTCCATCCCCTTCTTGAGGGCGTCCTGTTCAGTCACGCCTTGTTCGACGGCGTACCGGCGGACATCTTCGGTTATCTTCATCGCGCAGAAATGCGGGCCGCACATGGAGCAGAAGTGAGCGAGCTTGGAGCCTTCCTGCGGCAGGGTCTCGTCGTGGAACTCGCGCGCGGTCAGCGGGTCGAAGCCGAGGTTGAACTGGTCTTCCCAGCGAAACTCGAAGCGGGCCTTGCTGAGGGCGTCGTCACGTTCGCGGGCGGAGGGGTGGCCCTTCGCCAGGTCCGCCGCATGCGCAGCGATTTTGTAGGCGATGACGCCGTCCTTGACGTCCTTCTTGTTGGGAAGGCCAAGGTGTTCCTTGGGCGTAACGTAACAAAGCATCGCGCAACCATACCAGCCGATCATCGCCGCGCCGATGGCGCTGGTGATGTGGTCGTAGCCCGGCGCGATATCGGTGGTCAGCGGGCCAAGCGTGTAGAAGGGCGCTTCGTCGCACCACTCAAGCTGCTTGTCCATGTTCTCCTTGATCAGGTGCATGGGGATGTGGCCGGGGCCTTCGTTCATGACCTGGCAATCCATCTCCCATGCGATCTTCGTCAGCTCGCCCTGGGTGCGCAGTTCGGCGAACTGGGCTTCATCATTGGCGTCGGCAATCGAGCCGGGGCGTAAGCCGTCGCCGAGGCTGAAGGCGACGTCGTAGGCGCGCATGATCTCGCAGATTTCGCGGAAGTGGGTGTAGAGGAAGCTCTCCTGGTGATGGGCGAGGCACCATTTGGCCATGATCGAGCCGCCGCGCGAGACGATGCCAGTGACGCGATTGGCCGTGAGGGGGACGTAGCGGAGCAGCACGCCGGCATGGACAGTGAAGTAGTCCACTCCCTGCTCGCACTGCTCGATGAGCGTGTCGCGATACACCTCCCAGGTCAGCTCTTCGGCTTTGCCGTCCACCTTCTCGAGGGCTTGGTAGATCGGCACCGTGCCGATGGGTACGGGTGAGTTGCGGATGATCCACTCGCGGGTTTCATGGATGTTCTTGCCGGTGGAGAGGTCCATGACGGTGTCCGCCCCCCACTTGGCCGCCCACCGCATCTTCTCGACTTCCTCCTCGATGCTGGAGGCGACGGCGCTGTTGCCGATGTTGGCATTGATTTTCACCAGGAAGTTGCGCCCGATAATCATCGGCTCGCATTCCGGGTGGTTGATGTTGGCGGGGATGATGGCGCGGCCGCGCGCCACTTCCGAACGGACGAATTCGGGGGTGATGAAGGAAGGGAGTGTTGCGTGGTGCGTGTTGCGTGTGGCGTGTGGCGCGCGGCCGAGGTTCTCGCGGATGGCGATGAACTCCATCTCGGGCGTGATGATGCCCTGGCGGGCGTAATGCATCTGGGTGACCGCCTGGCCGGCTTTCGCGCGCAAGGGCTGGCGCTTGAGCGTGCTCGGGACGGTCGCGTCGCTGTGGCCGGGGACCGGCTTGTAGGAGGATGCCACTGCTTGGACATCGCCGCGCGCCAGGATCCACTGTCGGCGCAAGGGCGGCAGGCCCTGTTCGACCGTGCCGCTGAATTCGGGGTCTCCCCACGGGCCCGAGCAGTCATAGACCTGAACGGGTGGGTTGGCCTCGGCCCGGCCATTGGCGGCGCGCGTCGGGCTCAGCTTGACCTGGCGGAACGGCACCCGGACCTCTGGGTGCGTCTTACCCGGCACATACACGCGCTCGGAGTTAGGCAGCGGCTCGACGCTCTGCGGTTCGATGGAACTCTTGCTTGCGATCATAGTATGCCTGTGTTCGACAATCAGGAACCGGTTCCGGGAAGCGTGGCGAGATGGGTTCCCTTCGCCAGCATTACCTGGATCAGGTTCAACGGGTCTGCCGCGCTCCCGCGCCGCACTCTCAGCCTTCGCCGCCCGCAATTCCGGACGGCCGGTTGGCTCCCCTGTGATGGAGATAATGCTACCCCCACCTTCCTCCGGGGTCAAGCCGGGCTTCCTCGCACTGGGGAGGGCGCTTAACGACTTTTTAATGCGGGGAAGGGGTGTTTTGATTAGCCGCCGTTGACAGGAGGCACCAACGTGTTCGTATGAACAGCCGCGCTTGCGCAGGACCAACTCCGCGCCCGACCTATGGGTGACCTGATCTTCATCGGAATCACGCTCGCGTTCTTCGCGATTAGCGTGCTGTACGTTCGTCTCTGCGAGAAGCTGTAGGAGGAGCCTATGGAGAACCTTGTCGTAGGCGTCATCGCTCTGCTGCTGTTTGTTTACCTGCTGGTGGCCATGCTCCGGCCGGAGAAGTTCTGAGGATGCCGTTATGCGCTCGATTGATTGGCTGCAGCTCGTGTTGTTCGTCACGGCCCTGGCCTTGATCACCAAACCCATGGGCCTGTACCTCGTGCAGGTCCTGGAAGCCCAAGGCAGGACGTGGCTCGACCCGGTGCTCAAGCCGCTCGAACGCGTCACCTACCGCCTGATGGGCGTGCAGCCCGGCCGCGAGCAGGACTGGAAGCAGTACACCCTTGCCATGCTGCTGTTCAGCTTGGTGAGCTGCCTGTTCACCTACGTCATCCTGCGCCTGCAACATCTACTGCCGCTGAACCCCCAGGGCCTCGGCCCGCTCAGCCCGCACCTGGCCTTCAACACGGCGGTCAGCTTCACCACCAACACCAACTGGCAGAGCTATGGCGGCGAGTCCACCATGTCCTACCTCTCGCAGATGGTCGCGCTGGCCATCCACAACTTCGTCTCGGCGGCCACCGGCATCGCCATCGCCGCCGCATTTGTCCGCGGCATCGCGCGCCACTCGACGCGCACCCTGGGCAACTTCTGGGTGGACCTCGTGCGCACGACCTATTACCTGCTGCTGCCGATTTGCCTCGTGTTCGCCGTGTTCCTCGTCTCGCAAGGGATGATTCAGAACTTCAAGCCCTACACGAAGGCCGCCCTTCTGGAGCCGATGAAGGTCTTCGTGGAGCAGAAGAACGACCAGGGTGAGACCATCAAAGGCCCCGATGGCAAGCCAGTGATGGAGGAGCAAACCGTCACCGAGCAGACCATCGTCCAGGGCCCGATGGCCTCGCAGGTCGCCATCAAGATGCTCGGCACCAACGGCGGCGGCTATGCCAACGCCAACGCCTCCCACCCCTTCGAGAACCCCACCCCCCTTTCCAACTTCCTGCAGATGCTTGCTATCTTCTCCATCGGCAGCGGGCTCACCTACTACCTTGGGCGCATGGTGAAGAACCAGGCCCACGGCTGGTCGGTCTGGGGCGCGATGCTGGCCTTGTTCCTGGCCGGGGTCCTGCTCTGCTGGTATTCAGAAGCTGCCGGCAACCCGATTCATCAACGCCTCGGGGTCGCCGCTGACGGCGGGAACATGGAAGGCAAGGAAGTCCGTTTCGGCATCTTCAACTCCGCCCTGTTCGCCACGATAACCACGTCCGCCTCCTGCGGCGCGGTCAACTCCATGCACGATTCCTTCACCGCCCTGGGCGGCTTCGTGCCGCTGTTCAACATGCAGCTCGGCGAGATCATCTTCGGCGGGGTGGGCGCCGGTCTCTACGGCATGCTGGTCTTCGTCGTGCTGGCGGTGTTCATCGCGGGCCTCATGGTTGGGCGCACCCCCGAGTACCTGGGCAAGAAGATCCAGTCCTACGACGTGAAGATGGCCATGCTGGCGTTGCTGGTGCTGGCGCTGTCCATCCTGGGCTTCGCCGCCTGGGCTTCAGTCAGCCAATGGAGCGTGGCGAGTCTTAACAACAACGGCCCGCACGGCCTGAGCGAAATCCTTTACGCCTACAGCTCGGCCAACGGCAACAACGGCAGCGCCTTTGCGGGCCTGAACACCAACACGCCCTGGTATAACACCACCATGGGCCTCGCCATGCTGATCGGCCGCTTCCTGATGATCATCCCCATCCTCGCCCTGGCCGGCTCGCTCGGCCTCAAGAGGATCGCCCCGCCCAGCGCCGGCACCTTCCCCGTGTCTGGGCTGACCTTCGTGGTCCTGCTCATTGGAACCGTGCTGCTGATCGGCGCCCTGAACTATCTGCCCGCGCTGACGCTCGGTCCCGTCGTCGAGCACTTCCTGACCGCCCAAGGAAAGCTGTTCTAGCCTCGCCCTCGCATCACGCATCACGCATCACGCATCACGTTTCACGTTTCACGCATCACGTTTCACATCTCAGGCGCTCATGACCGCAAAACCCCCTACTCTCTTTGACTGGAACATTGTCGGCCCGGCCATCGCGGCCTCGTTCCGGAAGCTCGACCCGCGGCTGATGGTCCGGAACCCGGTCATGTTCGTCACGATGGTGGGCGCGGCGCTGACGACGGTCGGCATTGCCTTCGCCGGCCCATCCGAGCGCGGCTTCGTCGCCCAGTTGGCGGTCTGGCTCTGGTTCACCGTGCTGTTTGCCAACTTCGCCGAAGCTGTCGCCGAGGGCCGCGGCAAGGCCCAGGCCGACAGCCTCCGCAAAGCCCGCAAGGACACTTCCGCCCGGCGCCTGCGCAACGGGCGGGAGGAAAAGGTCCCGGCCCCGGACCTGCAGAAGGGCGACCTGGTCGTGTGCGAAGCGGGGGACGTGATTCCCGCGGACGGCGACGTAGTGGAAGGCATCGCCAGCGTGGACGAATCCGCCATCACCGGCGAGTCCGCCCCCGTCATCCGCGAGAGCGGTGGGGACCGCAGCGCCGTGACCGGGGGCACGCGCGTCCTCAGCGACCGGATCGTCATCCGGGTAACGATGGAGAAGGGGCACGGTTTCCTGGACCGCATGATCGCGCTGGTTGAGGGCGCCCAACGCCAGAAGACCCCGAACGAGGTCGCCCTCACGATTCTCCTCGCGGCGCTCACGCTGATCTTCCTGCTGGTGTGCGTGACCTTGAAGCCGTTCGGCCTCTACTCGGGCGCGGCGTTCTCGGTGCCGGTGCTGGTGGCGCTGCTGGTCTGCCTGATCCCGACCACCATCGGCGGTCTGCTGAGCGCCATCGGCATCGCCGGCATGGACCGCGTGCTCCAGCGCAATGTGCTGGCGATGAGCGGGCGCGCGGTCGAGGCGTCGGGCGACGTGGACGTGCTGTTGCTCGACAAAACGGGCACCATCACCCTGGGCAACCGCATGGCGGGCGCGTTCATCCCCGCGCCGGGCGTGCCGCCGGACCGTTTGGCCGACGCCGCGCAACTGGCCTCGCTGGCCGACGAAACGCCCGAGGGCCGGTCCATCGTGGTGCTCGCCAAACAGCAGTTCCACCTTCGCGGCCGCGAGGTGGCCGAGCCCCACGCCCGCTTCGTGCCCTTCACGGCCCAGACACGGATGAGCGGCGTGGACCTCGACTCGCGCAGCATCCGCAAGGGCGCCGCCGACGCCATGCGCGCGCATGTGGACCAGTTGGGCGGCAGGTTTCCGCAGGCGGTCAGCCAGGCCGTCGAGCAGGTCTCGCGTTCCGGGGCGACTCCGCTGGTCGTCGCCGAAGGCTGCGATGTGTTGGGCGTGGTGCAACTGAAGGACATGGTCAAGGGCGGCATCAGGGAGCGCTTTGCGCATCTGCGCAGAATGGGCATTCGGACCGTGATGATCACCGGCGACAACCCGGAGACTGCCGCCGCCATCGCCGCCGAGGCGGGCGTGGACGATTTCATCGCCCAGGCCACGCCGGAGGCCAAGCTGAAGCGCATCCGCAGCGAACAAGCGGCCGGCCATCTTGTGGCCATGACCGGCGACGGCACCAACGACGCCCCGGCCCTCGCGCAAGCTGACGTTGGCGTCGCCATGAACACGGGGACTCAAGCCGCCCGCGAGGCTGGCAACATGGTGGACCTGGACAGCAACCCGACCAAGCTCATCGAGATCGTCGAGATCGGGAAGCAGCTTCTCATCACGCGCGGCTCGCTCACCACCTTCAGCATCGCCAACGATGTGGCCAAATACTTCGCCATCATCCCCGCCATGCTCATGGCCACGTTTCCCGCGATCGCGCCCCTGAACGTCATGGGCCTGCGCAGCCCGACCAGCGCCATCCTCAGCGCGGTCATCTTCAACGCCCTGATCATTGTCGCGCTCATCCCGCTGGCCTTGCGGGGCGTGAGATACACCCCCGTCGGGGCGCTGGCCACACTCCAGCGCAACCTGCTCATTTATGGCCTGGGCGGTCTCATCATTCCCTTCCTCGGCATCAAGCTCATAGATGTCCTCATCACCACCCTCAACCTCGTCTGAGTATGAAAGCACTGATTTCCGAGCTGCGCAGCGCCGTGCTGGGCACGCTGGCCCTCGCCGTGGTTTGCTGCGGCCTTTACCCGCTGCTGGTCTTTGGCATCGGCCAGGCCTTCTTTCCCAGGCAGGCCAACGGCAGCCTGATCGTCGACGCCAAGGGCGCGGTGCGCGGCTCGGGACTCATCGGCCAACCCTCCCGCGCTGACAAGTACTTCCACCCCCGTCCGTCCTGTGCGGGAAATGGATATGATGCCGCGAGTTCGGGCGGCAGCAACCTGGGGCCGACCTCGCAGAAGCTGCGGGATGCCATCGCCCGGAACCTTGCCGACTACCGTGCCCAAAACGGCTTGGCGGCCAATGCCACTGTGCCCGCAGACGCCGTCACCGCCTCCGGCAGCGGCTTGGACCCGCATATCAACCCGAAGAACGCGCGCCTCCAGGCCGCCCGCGTGGCTAAAGCCCGCAATCTGAGCCTCGACCAGGTGCAGCAGCTCGTCCGGCGCAACACCGAGCCCGCCGCTCTCGGCATCCTCGGCGACGCCGGAGTAAACGTCCTGCAGTTGAACCTGGCGTTGGATGAACTTGCTGGAAGGTAGGTTGGCTGAGAACTGCACCCGAGCGTCCTGCGTGTGCAATCGTCTTTCCCTTTCAACACGGCGGGCTATAGTCGAATCGTGAGTGATGAGACCCGGCCCAACCCTGACGCCCTCCTGGCGGCCATCCAGCAGGAGGCTGTCCAAAAGAAGCGAGGGAAGCTCAAGGTCTTCTTCGGCATGGCCCCGGGTGTCGGCAAGACCTACGCGATGCTCGAAGCCGCCCGCCGGGAGCAGGCCGCCGGACGCGATGTGGCCATCGGCTACGTCGAAACCCACGGGCGCAAAGAGACTGCCGCGCTGACGGAAGGCCTGCCCGTTGTCCCGCGCCTGAGTCATGCGTATCGCGGCGTGACGCTGCCGGAGATGGACCTCGATGCCGTGCTGGCGCGCCGGCCGCAGCTTGCTCTGGCGGATGAGTTCGCCCATACCAATGCGCCCGGCTCGCGTCATCCCAAGCGGTACCAGGACGTGCTCGAACTGCTGGACGCGGGCATTGATGTGTTTACGACGCTGAACGTGCAGCACGTCGAAAGCCGGGCCGAAGCCGTGCGCCAGATCACTGGCGTCACGATCCGCGAGACGCTGCCGGATACGGCCCTGGAGGGCGCGGACTTCGAGCTGGTGGACCTGCCGCCCGAAGAGCTCCGCGCCCGGCTGGCCGCGGGCAAGGTCTATGTGCCCGAGTCCGCCCGCGCGGCGCAGGAGAACTTCTTCCGCCCCGGGAACCTCTCGGCCTTGCGCGAACTGGCCCTGCGCTTTGCGGCCGAGCACGTCGGTCAGGACGTGCTCGCCTACCGGCAGGCGCACGGCATCGCTGACCCGTGGAAGTCCGGGCAGCGCCTGCTGGTCGCCGTGAGCGCCAGCCCCACCTCCGCCGCCCTCGTGCGTTGGACCCGGCGGCTGGCTGCCGAGCTTCAGGCACCCTGGCTGGCCGTCTATGTCGAGCTGCCCAACCCCCTCCACGCCGACGATCAAGTCCGCCTCTCGCGTCACCTCGCCCTGGCCCGGGAACTGGGGGCGCAAGTCTTCACGACGACCGACGACGACGTGGCGCACGGCCTCCTCCGGGTAGCGCGCGAGCAAAACGCCACCCAGCTCGTGGTCGGCAAGCCGGTCGGCTGGCGCGCGCTCGACCTGTGGCGCGGCGGCTCCCTGCTCAATCGGCTGATCCGGGAGAGCGGCAATATTGACGTCCACGCCGTGCGCGCCGAGGGGGAGCCGCCCCCCTCGCGACCGCTGCCCAGGCCGCGCTTCGACGCCAGTGCCTCGCGCGGCTATGGGATCGCCCTTGGCTTCGTCGCGGGCACAACGGCCTTGAACGCAATCCTGCAGCAGTGGCTGGGATACCAGTCGCTGGCGCTGATCTACCTCGTCAGCGTCGTCGCGCTCGCCATGATCGTCGGACGCGGCCCGACCCTGGCCGCAGCGACGCTCACGGCGCTGCTGTGGAACTTCTGTTTCGTCTCGCCCGTCTTCACCTTTCGCATCACCGGCCCCACCGACCTGATGCTGTTCTGCACTTACTTCGTGGTGGCGCTGGCGATGGGGCACCTGGCCGCCCGCCTGCGCGCGCAGCAAGCCGCCGAGCGCCGCCGCGAGCAGCGCGCCACCGCGCTGTTCTTCCTCACGCGCGAACTGGCCCAGGCCACCGACTTCGCCGATCTCCTGGCCATCATCATCCGTGAGGTGGGCAAGACCACCCGCGCCGAGGTGGCCCTCTCGCTCCCGGGCGAAACCCGGACGGCTCCCCTCACGCCTTACTTCGCCAACACGTGGGCCATGCCTGACAAAGAGCAGAGCGTCGCCTCCTGGGCCTTCCGCCACCAGCAGCCGGCCGGGCGCGGCACCGACACGCTGCCCTCGGCGGCGGGATTGCATGTGCCGCTGGTGGCCGGGGAGCGCGCCATTGGCGTCCTCAGCCTGCGCTTCCGCGATCCCGCGCCCCTCGCGACCGGCCAGCGCGACCTGCTCGATGCCTTTGTCCGCCAGATCGCATTGGTGCTGGACCGCCAGCGCCTGCGCGACGCTGAGCAGCAGGCCAAGCTGGTTGCCGAATCCGAGCGCCTCAGCAAGACGCTGCTGAACTCCATTTCGCACGAAATCCGCACGCCCATCGCCGCCATCACCAGCGCGGCCGGCAGCCTCGCCGAAAAGGGCTCTGCCGGGGCCGGTGCCTTCGAGCGGACGATGATTGCCGAGATTCAGGAAGCCGCCCGCCGTTTGAACCGCCTCGTCGGCAATCTCCTCAGCATGACGCGCCTGGAGGCCGGGCACGTCAAAGCCAACCTGGATTGGTGCGACGTCGCCGACCTGGTCCAGGTGACCCTGAAGGACCTCGCGAGGGACCTCGCGCAGCACAAGGTCACTGTCGCGGTTGCCCCGGGCCTGCCGCTAGTGCGCATGGACTTTGTCCTGATGCAGCAGGCGCTGACGAACCTGCTGTTCAACGCTGCGGTCCACACGCCTCCCGGCACCGCCGTGCAAGTCAGTGCGGCGGCCGAGGAGCAGACCCTCGCGCTGAGTGTCGCCGATCACGGGCCGGGCCTGCCGCGCGAGGCTCTGCCCCTGATCTTCGACAAGTTCTACCGCGCTCCCGCAGCCCCGGCGGGCGGCACCGGACTGGGCCTGGCGATCGTCAAGGGCCTCGTCGAGGCGCAAGCCGGCCAAGTCAAGGCCGAGAACCGCCCCAGCGGCGGGGCGGTCTTCACGATACGCTTGCCGCTCGCCAGCGCGCCCCCCGTCGCCAGGGAAACCACCTGATCATGTCCACTGCGCCCCAACCCCTGGCTCTGGTCATTGACGACGAACTCCAGATGCGCCGGCTGCTGCGCGTCTGCCTCGAGGCCAACGGCTACCGCGTCGCCGAGGCCGCCACCGGCCAGGACGGCATCGCCCACGCGGCCCAACGCCCGCCCGACGTGGTGATCCTCGACTTGGGCCTGCCGGACATGGATGGCGTGGCCGTGCTCAAGCGCCTGCGCGAGTGGAGCCGCGTGCCGGTGGTCGTTCTGTCCGTCCGCGACCGCGAGGAGGACAAGATCGCGGCGCTCGACAACGGGGCCGATGACTACGTCACCAAGCCGTTCGGCTCGGGCGAGCTCCTGGCCCGGCTGCGGGTCGCCCAGCGCCACGCCCAGCCGGGCGCCCAGGACAGCCTCTTCCGCACCGGCCGCCTCGAGGTGGACCTGGCTGCCCGCGTGGTGAAACTCAGCGGCAGGGAAATCCGCCTCACGGCCACTGAATACTCCCTGCTCCGCCTCTTCATCCAGCACGCCGGCAAAGTCCTGACGCACCGCCACCTGCTTCGGGAAGTCTGGGGCCCCAACGCGGTGGAGCAAACACACTACCTGCGTGTCTACATCGCCCACCTCCGCGACAAGCTTGAAACCGATCCCTCTCAGCCCCGGCTCATCCTCACGGAGCCGGGCGTCGGCTACCGCCTCCTGGACGAGCCCAGCGTATAGAGCACCGGCAGCAGCACCAGCGTCAGCAACGTGTTGCTCAGCACACCCCCAATCACCACCGTCGCCAGCGGGCGCTGGACCTCCCCGCCCACGCCGACGTTTATCGCCATGGGGATGAACCCCACCGCCGCCACCAGCGCCGTCATCAGCACCGGACGCAACCGCGCCAGGCAGCCCTCGCGCACCGCGACATCCAGCGCGGCCCCCGCGTCCAGCCGTTGTTTGATGAAGGTGACCAGAACCAGCCCGTTGAGGATCGCCACACCGCTGAGGGCCACAAAGCCGACTGCGGCGCTGACTGTGAACGGCATGTCCCGCAGCCACAAAGCCGCCAGCCCGCCGACCGCTCCGAGCGGTATGCCCGTCGCCACCAGCAACACGTCGCGCAACGTTCCCAGGCTGAAGTAGAGCAGCACCAGTATCAGCCCCAGCGCCAGCGGCACTACGAACCGCAGCCGGGCGCTGGCCCGCTCCATGTTCTCGAACTGCCCGCCCCACTCGATGGTGTAGCCTTCCGGCAGCTTCACGCGCTCCGCGATCGCCCGCTGCGCTTCCGCCACGAACCCACCCACATCCCGGCCTCTCACGTTGCACTGCACCGTGATCCGGCGCTTGCCCCATTCCCGGTTGATCGTGGCCGGGCCCTCCGTTTCCACCACCTGCGCCGCGCGGTTCAGCGGCAGCACCGAGCCCGTGGCCGTCGGGATCAGCGTGTTGGCGAGCGCCTCGGGGTCGGTCCTCTGACGGTCCGGCAGCCGCACCACCAGCGGCACGCGGCGCTGCCCTTCGCGGACTTCGCCCACCTTCTTGGTTCCGACCGCTTCCACCACGTTGAGCACGTTGCGCACCGGCACGCCGTAGCGCTCGGTCGCCCGCGGGTCCACCCGCACCTGCAACACCGGCTGCCCGACAAGCTGTTCCCCGGTCACCTCGCTCCGGCCCGGGATCTCCTCCAGCACGTGCTGAACCTGGTCCGACAGCACGCGCAGGGTCTCCAGGTCGTCGCCGGATATCTTGATGCCGATGTCGGAACGGATTCCGGCCACCAGTTCGTTCATGCGCATCTCGATTGGCTGGCTGAACGCCACGCGCATCCCGGGAATTCGCGCAAACAGCTTCTGCATCTCTGCGACCAACTCCCCCTGCGTGCGCGCCTTCTTCCACTCCCGCCGTGGCTTGAGCGCCAGGAAGAAGTCCGACAGCTCGATTCCCATCGGGTCCGTCGCAATCTCGGCGCTCCCCAGCCGCGTCCAGATGTTGGCGATCTCGTCCTTGAACTCCGCCAGCAGCAGTTTCTCGATCCGGTCGTTCACGGCGACTGCCTCCTCCACCGAGACCCCGGCCACCCGCACCGTGGTGCCTACGATGGCGCCCTCGCCCAGCTTCGGCAGGAACTCGCGGCCGATCCGGGTCGCCAGGAAGGCGCCGGCGGCTAGCAGGCCCAGCGCCACGGCGATCACAAACCCGCGACGGCGCAGCGCGAAATCGAGCACCGGGACGTAGAGGCGCCCAGCGGTGCGCACCAGCCAGGGCTCGCGCTCCTTCATCCCGCGCCGCAACAGCAGGCTCGCCAGGACGGGCATGAGCACCAGCGACAATACCAGCGAGCCCAGCAGCGCGAAGATCATCGTCAGGGCCATGGGGCGGAACATCTTCCCCTCAATGCCCTCCAGGGTCAGGATGGGCAGGAAGACAATCAAGATGATCAGCTCGCCGTAGAGGGTCGGCTTCCGCACCTCGACCGCGGCGTCCCGGATGACCTCGAGCCAGGGCTTGTCCTTGTGGCGCGCCGCATGGCGGACGCAATTCTCCACCATGATGACCGAGCTGTCCACGATCAGGCCGAAGTCAATCGCGCCCAGGCTCAACAGGCTCGCGGCGATGCCAGCCTGCAACATGAAGTTGCCCGCGAAGAGCATCGAGAGGGGGATGGCCGTGGCCACGATCAATCCCGCACGCAGGCTCCCGAGGAAGGCAAACAGAACCGCGATCACCAGCAGCGCACCTGCCAGCAGGTTTTCCATCACGGTGTGGATCACCTTGTCCACCAGTTCCGTGCGGTCATACCAAACCTCCACCTTCACATCCGCGGGCAGCGTCTTCTGCACCTCGGCCAGCTTCGCTTTGAGCGCGCGCGTTACCACGTGGCTGTTCTCCCCCATGAGCATGAATCCCAGCCCCAGCACGATCTCGCCCCGGCCCGCGCCCGTCACCGCCCCGCGCCGTATCTCGTGGTCCACCCGCACCGTCCCCACGTCATGCACATGCACCGGCACGCCGTCATGCGCGGCGATGACGATGTCGGCGATCTCCTGCGCGTTGGTCGTCAGCCCGATCCCCTGCACCAGTAGCGCTTCCCCCGCCCGTACCACCTGCCCCCCGCCCACGTTCTGGTTGTTGGCTTCCAGCGCGTCGAAGAGTTGCTCGAAGGTCAGGCCGTGTTTCACCAGCAGCTCCGGCTCCACCACGACGTGGTACTGCTTTTCGAAACCGCCCCAACTGTTGATCTCGGCCACGCCCGGCACCTTCCGCAGCTCCGGTTTGATCACCCAGTCCTGCAATTCTCGCAGCTCGGTCAACGTTCGGTTGGTGTCGTCCGACCGCACCACGTAATGCAGCACCTCGCCCAGCCCTGTCGCAATCGGGCCAAGCTGCGGCCGCTCGATCCCCGCCGGCAGCTCCACGCTCTGCAGCCGCTCGGTGATGAGCTGCCGTGCCCGGTAGATGCTCGTGTCATCGTGAAACGTCGCCGTCACCTGCGAGAGCCCGAACTTGGATATGGAACGGACGTTTTGGAGTCCCGGCAGCCCGCTGATGGCCAGCTCGACGGGGATGGTCACCTGCTGCTCCACTTCTTCCGGGCTAAGCGCCGGCATGCTCGCGTTGATTTGTACCTGCACCGGGGTGGTGTCCGGAAAGGCGTCAATCGGCAGTCGGCTCAGGGATTGGCCCCCGACGACCACCAGCGCCACCGCCAGCACGCACACCAGCAGCCGGTTCTTGAGTGAGGTTTGAACAATCCAGCTAAGCATGGTTGTCCCCCTGATTCAGAACACCGCTCAGCAGTTGGTCGCCTGCCCCCTCACCCGCCCTAAAGGGCATCCTCTCTCCCTCGGAGCGAGATGGAGTGAGTAGGCCGTTCGTGCTGTCGAGTCTCATGGAAAGGGCCACGATGAGGGGATAGCGTGCCTTCAGTTGCGTGGTCATTCTCCTTAGTGCGCGCAGCCCGCGCCCATGCGTGAGCTCAGCCACTGCGACTTGAGTGCAAACCCCCGATTCACTACTACCTTTTCCCCGGGCTTCAGCCCCTCCAGAACCTCCTGCCGCCCCTCGAACTTGACCCCAATCGCCACCGCCCGGGCCTCGTACAGGTCATCCTCCAGCTTCACGAACACGAACGGTTTGCCCTCGACGGCGCAAATGGCCGAGCTGGGCAGCAGCACCGCGTCCTCCGCCGTCCCCGCCAGGATGCGTGCCTTGGCGAACATTCGCGCGCGCAACACCCCTTCCGGGTTGGGTATTTCTGCGCGCGCCCGCGCCATCCGGCTCCGCTCGTCAACCTCCGCGGCAATCCACGTCAGCTTCCCCTCGAAAGTCCGCCCCGGCAGCCCCTCGACGCGCAGTTCGACTGCCTGCCCCACCTTCACCCGCGCCAGCGCCGCCTCGGGTATGTTCAGCATTGCCCACATCGTCGAGCGGTCCGCCAGCATGAACAGGGACTTCCCTGTCTCCACCAACGCTCCGCGCACCGCGCTGCGTTCCACAATCTCCCCTCCGAAGGGGGCGCGCACTTCTACCAGCACCTGCTCCTGGGGCTTCTGCCCCAGCAGGTTAATCTGCTCCTCGGTGAACCCCAGCATCCGCAGTTGCTGGCACGCCGCCCGGTGCTCCGCCTCGGCTTGCTGTAGGTCTCGCTCCGACGATACCCTGTCCGCTCGTAGCTTCTGCTCGCGATCGAGCGTCTGGTGGCTCAGGACCGCCTTGGCCACCGCCTCCGCGATCGCCGCCGACCAGATCCTCGCCACGGTCTGCTTCTCTTCCACCCTGGCGCCCAGGTCCACGTCCACCGATTGCAGGATGCCCCCCACCGGCGCCGCGACCTGCGCCAACCGGTTCTGGTTGAACGCCAGCTCGGCGTAGCATTCGATGCTCTCCGCGATTTGCCCCACGGTTGCCGGGGCCAACTCGACCCCGACAATGCCCGCCGAATCCGCCGCCGGCAGCCGCACCATTGTCCCTTCACCCGGTTTGAGATTCCCGGCCATTTCGGGGTGGCAGATGCCGCATTCCGCCTCAGGCACGCCATGCTCCGCACACATGAGGGCCGCGTCAGCCGCCGTGGTTGGTCCGACTTTACCCTTCAACTCGGGCCGGCAGAGAAAGCACTCGTCCTCGTAAAGGAAGTGCTCCTCGCAGTAAGCGCGATTCTTGTCTTGCGCCTCGGGATGACAGCCCCAGCAGCGATCCTCATAACGGCCGTGCTCGTTGCACCAGGGCCGGGCCTTGTCCCGCAGGCTGGCGTCGCAGATGAAGCACAGCGCTTTAGGGGCGCCGTGGGCGGCACATTTGGACCCTGCCGCAAGCGCCTTGGCGTTGGCAGAGGCATGCGCCTGAGCGTGGTTGTGGCCTGCGTGGTCATGGTGTCCGTCGGGCTCGCCTTGCTTGGAGCAACCCGTTAGCAGCGCTACTGCGGTCGCGAGCACCGCACCGATTAACCCGGGAATACTGGTCATCATACGTCCTTTCATCTTACTTGGGTTGGTTCTGAGCGCTGTAGCTCGCGCCGGGTTTGCCCGGCACCCGCGCCAGCAGCGCCTCCACGTCCGCCTGTGCGACGTTCAGCTCCAGCAACTTCCGCTGGTAGGCTAGCCGCACCTCGGCGGCTGTCCGCTGCGTGTCCAGCAGGTCAATGAAGCCGAACTTCCCTTCCTCGAAGCCGCGGCGCACCAGCCGCAACGCCTCCTCGCCCCGGGGCAGAATCCGGTCGCGGTAATTGGCTGCCTGCTCGGCGGCGGTGCGCAGCCGTCGGCTCGCGATGCCCCACTCCTGGAGCAACCGCTGCTCGGTCGCCGCCAGCTCCGCATCCGCGCCCACCACGTTGGCCTGCGCCTCCATCCGCCTGCCTTTGGAACGGTCAATGAGCGGCACCGGCACGCTGAGGCTGAATTGAACAATCGAACCCCCGTTGCCCGAGTCCTCACCCCCTGCCGCTCCCAGCGTCACGTCCGGATATGGCTCCAGCCTCGCCCGTCGCACCTCCGTCTCCGCCCGTTGTTTGCCGGCCCGCGCTGCCGCGACTTCGGGATGCCGCGCCAGCCAGTGTGCCGGCTTCTCCTTCAGCAGCCCCAAATCCACCATTTCGGCCAGCGTCCCCGACAGGGAGGCTTCCCTCAGGTCGGGCCGCCCCAGGAGGTGGGCCAGCTTCTCGCGCGCCATCTCCTCCTCCCGCTCAAAGCCCAGCAACTCCGTCCGGGCCTGCTCCAGCGTGATCTCCGCTCGCAACTGCTCTTGGTCCGCCGCCGCCCCGGCGTCCACCCGCTTCCGCGCCGTCGCCGCCGACGATTCCGCCACTGACACCAATTCCCGCGCCACTTCCACCTGCCGCCTCGTCGCCAGCACCTCATAGAATGCCGCCTTGACTTCCCGCACCAGCTCGACTCGCCGTAGTTCATATGTCGCTTCGCTTGTCCGGACCCCCAGTCTGCCGATCTGCCCGTCGAGCTTCTTCTTGCCGGGAAATGGGAGCGTCTGTGCCATTCCCACCAGCTTCTTGGCATCCGTGAAACCACCACCACCACTCGCCGGCCAATCCTCCGCGCTCAACTCCAGCTCGGGATTGGGCCAGAGCTTCGACTGGTAGGCGCGTCCGGCGGCGCTGCCGATGTGGCTGCCCGCGGCGCGAAGCTGCGGGTTGCTGGTTAGCGCTAGTCCGATGGCGTCCTTCAGCGTTAGGACATTGGTGCCCGATCCGGACTGAGTTTCCTGGCTCATTACCGACAGCGCGCTCGCGCTTCCCAGCGCCACCGCCAGGAGCAGTGGCCATTCACATCCGTTCTTTCGTTTCATAGACAGACAATTTGGGTTCAAACCTCAAAACGGGAAAACCGTGCGGCGTGAGGTAACGCCACACCTGCAGAAAAGTCCCCCTGGGGACGGTTCAGGAAACGAGAGAGGGCGCGCGGGGTGGTCGGGCTGCGCGTTGAGAGACGTGCCAAAGCCGGACAAGCTCCGGCGGCGAGGGCGAGGTGCTCACGACGGAAATTGAGGCGTTCGCCCGGTAGTCTTCCGGTAACGGAAGCAGCCAGGTGACCAGCGCGAACAACGGTTTTGCCTGCACCGGTTGCAGCCTGACGTGAATGTAGAAGCCGGATTCCACCGCTCCGCAACCGTCGCCGGCGCATTCGTTCTCATGGTGCGCCGGGCTCTGCGCGGCATCCGCGTGTTGGCAGCAGGACAAGAACTCGAAGCCCGTCAGCAACTCCAGCCGGCAGTGTTGGCCCGCCACGACCCACAGGGTCGCAATCAAAGTGACCAGCACTAATCGCCAGAGCCGCATTGAACCTAATAAAGCGCCGCCGGGGCCAAAAGTCCAATCAATTGTGATCTCTGCTTTCCTCTTGGCCGTTTTTCGTGTTTAGTCGCGGCCGATTATGAGCAAGACCGCGTTGTTATTTGCAGGGCAGGGCGCACAAGTCGTGGGCATGGGGCACAACCTGGCGCAGGTAAGCCCCGCGGCCAGAGCGTGGTTTGACCGCGCTAACGCCGCACTCGGCTACGACTTGGCCTCCGTATGCTTCGATGGGCCGGAGCCAGAGCTGACCAAGACCGAGAACGCGCAGCCGGGGATCTTCCTGGTAAGCTGGGTGGCGTTTGAGTTGCTCAAGGAACGCGTTCCAGAACTGACTTTCCAGGCTGCTGCGGGCTTGTCCCTCGGTGAGTTTACCGCGCTGACCGCAGCGGGCGCGATGAATTTCGAAGACGGCTTGAGGATTGTGCGTCAGCGCGGAAAGTTCATGCAGGAGGCCTGCGAAGCCACCCGCGGCGGCATGGCGGCCGTGATCGGTTTGGACGAAGGGCCGACGCGCGAGGTCTGCGCTCAAGCGGGCGTTGCGCTCGCGAACCTGAACTGCCCCGGTCAAATCGTAATTTCAGGAGCCGCAGATCAGATCGCGCGAGCCTGCGAACTGGCCAAAGCTAAAGGCGCCAAGCGGGCTTTACCGCTCCCCGTGGCTGGCGCATATCATTCCCCGCTCATGGCCAGCGCGCAGCCGAAATTGGAGGCTGAGCTGGTGCAAGTTGCTCTGGCTGCGCCTGTCGTTCCGGTCATCGCCAATGTTACAGCGGGACCCCACGGGGGGCCCGAGGCCATCCGTGCCCGATTAGTCGAGCAGGTCACTTCGTCCGTGCGTTGGGAGGATTCCATGCGGTATCTGGTTGGTCAGGGGTGCACGCGCTTCATCGAACTCGGACCGGGAAAAGCCTTGAGCGGCTTCCTCAAACGCATTGACAAAACCGTGCAAATCTTCAACGTCGAAGACCTTGCGAGTCTGGAAACAACCATCCAGGCTCTCCGGGCGGCATGAAATCTCAAAACCTGAATTGACAACCGCCCGCGGATAGCAGACAAGACACAGGATTTATGAACGAACTAGCCAGTCAAGTAGCGGTGGTGACCGGTGCCGGCCGTGGCATTGGCCAGGCCATTGCCTTGAAACTCGCCAGTGCTGGCGCGGACCTCGCCTGCGTGGATTTGCAGCTCGAGTTCTGCGCTGAGACAGTGCAAAAGGTGCAGGCGCTTGGCCGCAAAGCCTGGGCCTTTGCCGCCAACGTATCCGACGCGACCAGCGTGGAAACCGCCACCGACCAGATCCTGACTGCCGCCGGAAAGGCTGACATCCTCGTGAATAACGCTGGCATCACAAGGGACGGATTGATTATGCGCATGAGCGAGGCGGACTGGGACGCGGTGCTGGACATTAATCTGAAGGGTACATTCCTGGTCACCAAGGCCTTCTCCCGCAGCTTTCTGAAGCAGCGTTCGGGCCGTATTATCAATATCGCATCCGTTATCGGTCTCATCGGCAACGCTGGCCAGTGCAATTATGGGGCCAGCAAGGCAGGGGTGATCGGTTTTACCAAGTCGGCCGCCCGCGAGTTGGCGAGCCGGGGTGTTACCGTCAACGCCATCGCGCCGGGCTTCATCGAGACCGCCATGACCGCCAAGATTAGCCCCGAAGCGCGCGAGACGCTCTTGAAACAAATTCCGCTGGGCAGTCTGGGCCAGCCGGAAGATATCGCCGACGCTGTTCTGTTCCTGGCCGGCCCCGGCGCCCGCTATATCACCGGCCAAGTCCTGCCAGTGGACGGCGGGATGGCAATGTAAATTTCTTCGATTCGGGCTTGACGCCTCCCATAACCTAACTTAGACACACTGCAAAAATTACAACCGGAGCAAATCATGGCTGAGAAAACTATTGAGCAACGAGTTAAGGATATCATTGTCGAGCAGTTGGGCGTGAACGCTGACCAGGTCACTCCCGACGCCAAGTTCATCGAGGACCTCGGGGCGGATTCGCTCGACACCGTGGAATTGGTCATGGCGCTGGAAGAAGAATTTGGCAGCGAGATTCCTGACGAACAGGCGGAGAAACTCCAAAGCGTGGGCGATGTGATCAAATACATCGAAGACCTCCAGCAGAAGTAATCGTGAGTTAAGCACCTCCGGGGCGGCTTGGACTGGTATCAGCTTGGGCTGCCCCGTTTGACTTTATGGCTAGCAACTGGACCGAGCGACGAGTTGTCATTACCGGGTTGGGAGTGGTGACTCCATTGGGTCATGAACTCGGCACCTTTTGGCAAAACATCCTCGCCGGGCGGTGTGGTATCAGCAAGATCACTCGCTTCGATCCCTCAGAGTACGACAGCCAAATTGCTGCGGAAGTAAGAGACTTCGATCCCAATCCTGCGCTGCCGTCACCCAAAGAAGTCCGCCGAACGGATCGTTTCTCTCAATTCGGTGTGTATGCCGCTTGGCAGGCATTACGCGACTCGGGCCTGGACCTCGACCGCGTAAACCGCGACGAGATCGGCGTGTTTATCGGCTCTGGCATCGGCGGGCTGCAGACTGTGTCTGAGCAATGCAAGGTTCTGCTGGAACGCGGGCCGGACCGGCTGTCGGCCTTCATGATTCCTATGCTCATCTCGAACATGGCCTCGGGCCTGTTCTCGATGTACTACAGGCTCAGGGGCCCTAATTTCGCTACTTGCTCGGCTTGCGCCACCTCCAACCACGCCCTTGGCGAGGCGTGGCGGACCATCAAGATGGGGGACGCGCAGGTCATGTTCGCCGGTGGCGCTGAGGCTACCATCGTTCCCATCGGTATTGGCGGGTTCTGTGCCATGAAGGCGCTCAGCACTCGCAACGACGATCCCGTGCACGCCTCCCGGCCGTTCGACAAGGAGCGTGATGGCTTTGTCATGGGCGAGGGGGCTGGCATGCTCGTCCTCGAAGAACTGGAGCATGCCAGGAAGCGCGGCGCCAGAATCTACTGTGAGCTCGCCGGCTACGGCAATACCGCGGACGCCCATCACGTCACTGCCCCCACACCAGGGGGCGAAGGTGCCGCCCGCTGCATGCAAATGGCCCTCCGCAACGGCAACCTGCGACCCGAGGACATCTCCTACATAAACGCCCACGGCACCTCCACTCCCCAGGGTGACATCGCAGAAACGCAAGCCATTAAGGCCGTCTTTGGCCAGCACGCTCGCAAACTCGCCGTCAGCTCGACAAAAGGGGCAACCGGCCACATGCTGGGCGCCGCCGGTGCAGTTGAGATGATCGTCTGCACCAAAGTAATTGAGACCAGCATTGTACCGCCGACCATCAATTACACGGTGCCCGATCCCGATTGCGATCTGGACTACGTCCCCAACACTGCCCGCCAGATGAAGGTCGAGGCCATTCTCAATAACTCGTTCGGGTTTGGTGGCCACAACGCCAGCCTCCTGGCGAAGAAGTTCAACGGCTGAGGGTACCCAGTTCCCGACGTCGGGCCGAATGTGCGCCGCTTCAATGCCCGGGCGGGTCTTGAACCAACCTCCTGCTTTACCGTGCTCTCCGACGCTGGGGGGCTTCTCCAAGGCATGCTGTGACGTGGGAACGGGGAGCGGGCTGAGTTGAATGGCTCAAGACGCATTCTCTCATGCTGGGCAATGGTACGGGAGAGAGGATTTGCGCCACGGTCAGCGCCATTCGTGCTTGGGATACTTGCGCCGCAGTTCCTGTTTGATCTTCGGATAATGCTCGCGCCAAAAGCCGCGGAGATCTTGGGTGATTTGCACAGGGCGATTGTTCGGGGCAAGGATGTGCAACAGCACCGGCACACGGCCCATCGCGATCAAGGGAGTAGTGTTCACCCCAAAGAGTTGCTGGATGCGCAGGGCAATGTGGGGCAGTTTACCCGGCTCATACACGACCTTCGCGGGGCGACCATTGGAGAGGGCGAGGCGTTCAGGGGCGTGTTTGACCACTAGCGCCTGCTGGGCGGACGTAAGCCAGCTGTGCACGATGGACTTGATCGGTTTGTCTTTGAGGTCCTTGCCGGTGAAGGAACCATGGCAAACCTGCTCGACCAAGTGACGACGTTCCTCTTGGCCGATGTGGGGGAGGGTGAGTTCCGGGCACCATTGGCTGAGCAGGTTGAGGCGGAGAATCCATTGCTCGACGGTCTCGTCCCAGTCCTTGAGGATGAGCCGGCCAGCAAGCACTTCATCGGTCAGCAAGCCGGCGGCGGCGTCTGCAGGAGGCGATTCGACACGACGAGTGCCAATGGCCAGGTCACGAAAGCGAACCTGTTCCTCTGCCAATACACGTCGAGTGTTTGCATCGTAGTAGACTCGTTGCGCAGCTGAGAGGTCGTCAGGAAACAGCTCTCGCAGCCATTCCTCTTCTATCGCGGTCGCCAGGCTTAGAAGCGTCTGCACCCCCTTGTCATTACCTCCTACCTCGCGAACCTCGGCGGCAACGAACAACTGATTCTGCCGGACCATGCTTTCGCGAGCCAGCGTCCCGCGCCGGCCATGGACCAGCTCGCAGCGCAGCGTCCCAGAGTCCAAGCGGCGGGCCACGCGGTCGCTGAAGCCAATCAGAATGCATTTATGCAAGGCAGTGTTGGAGACTTGGCGCTGCGTGGTGTCGAGGCCTTCACGGCGCGCGATCTCGAGGAACTGCTCGAATAGCGGACCAACCTGCCGTGCGGTGGCAGCATGCACGCCAAGTTGGCGGCAGGTTTCGGGACGGAAGTCGCTGGCGTAAGTGTGTCGCCAGACGCGCATGAGGAGCAAAAAGTCGCTGGCGGAATTTTCGCCAACCAAGTCTTCGCGGTGGCGAATCGTTTCGGAATCCACGTTTCGCAAGAGCAGATCCCGGCCCTGGGTCAGCGCGGCCAGCAAGCACGCCTGCCAGACGCAACCGTAGTGCTGTGCGGCAAGCAACATGCGTGCATAACGTGGGTGGAGCGGGAAGGCCAGCATCTTCCGGCCTATGGGGGTAAGGGAGAGTTTATGGTGGGTAGACTTTAGGGCGCCCAGATCGGTCAAAATTACTTCGGCGTGAGCCAAAGCTTGCGGTTCAGGGGTGTCGAACCAGCGGAAGCTGCGCAGGTTTTCGATACCGGCGGCTTTCAAGGTCAGGACCACTTCAGCGAGGTCCAGCCGCTTGATTTCAGGCAGTTCTTGCGCTACGCGATGCGAATGCTCCTCCCGCGACCAGAGGCGTAGGCAGGTGCCCGGCGAAGTGCGACCCGCACGGCCCGCGCGCTGGTCGGCGGCAGCGCGGCTGATCTTGTCGACCAGAAGTGTGTTGATGCCACGATATGGATCGTATCGCGGGATTCGGGCCAGCCCGCTATCTATTACGCATCGGATGCCGTCAATGGTCAGAGAGGTCTCCGCTACGTTGGTGGCAACAACGACTTTGCGCTGCTCATAGCGGGCGATGGCGGCGTCCTGGTCATGCGCAGATAGTTCCCCATGCAGCGGCAGCAACCGGAAGTCGCGGGCCTCGTTGCAACGGCGGATGGCCTCAATCGTCTGCGCAATCTCGAAGCTGCCCGGCATGAATACCAGCACATCGCCCGGGCCGCCCGAGCGGACGAAGTCCACAAACGTTGCTGCCGCCTGCTCCCACACTGGACGCTTGTCAAGGTAAGCGGGTTTAACCGCGTATTCTATCTCGACCGGGTATGTGCGTCCCTGCGATTCGAGGAGTTGACACGGCTCCATGTAATGCTCCAACCGCGCAGTATCGAGAGTTGCCGACATCACGAGAATCTTCAGGTCGGGCCGCTCGGTTTCCTGCAGGTCCAGGGCCCGGGCCAGAGTCACATCGCCATAGAGGTGGCGTTCGTGAAACTCGTCGAAGATGAGCGCCGCAACCCCTCGCAACCGTGGATCCTGGATCATCTGCCGCAACAGCAGACCCTCGGTAACGAAACGAATGCGGGTGTCGGTGCTGGTGACGTTTTCGAAACGTATCTGGTAGCCGACGTCGCAGCCGAGTTTGCAGTTGCGCTCCCAGGCAACCCGCGCTGCCAGCAGCCGTGCAGCCAGTCGCCGCGGTTGAAGGATCACAACCTGGCCCGCCCCGAGTAAGCCATGATCCAGCAGCATCTGCGGGACTTGGGTAGACTTGCCTGAGCCAGTGGGTGCGGACACGATCAGCCTGCGGGTCTCCCGAAGTTTGGCCACTAGCGGTCGCTCGATCTCGTAAATTGGCAGTCGTTCCGCCATTGGAAGCGCATCCTAAAGGGTATTCCCCGATTTTGAAAGGCGCCCTCCTGTCCTACCCGGCCGGAACTGTCGCTTTGGGCACTGAATTTTGAACGAAATCGCCATGGCGGGACTCAAAATGCGTGACGGCTTGAATGAAGTTGGCTTTTCCGACTGTCTGGTTGGAGGAGCGAGGCCGTTTGCGGACCGCCGGCTAAACGGTGGCTTGGGTAGTGATAACATGTTCATGCGACCAAGTATTGATGCTTCGGGAAAACCCTTTGATGCGGCAACCGTTGAAGCGGTATGGAGCAAAGCGACCCCCAGTGGCGACCATCCGCCGCTGAGGGTTGATTCCTATGGTGCTTTGATCTGGAAAGAAGGTTACGGGAACACGAACAGTAAGCTGGGCTGGGAGATTGGATACCTTACACCGCCGGCCAAGGGGGGGAGCTACGAGCTGGAGAACCTTCAGCCGATGCAATGGGAGAACAGCCGACTCAACGGTCACGGTGGGTTCTGACCGGACTGCCCCGCTGAACCACTCAGACCGTCAGGCTCACCGAGCAACGTTTCGCTCACTGCGGGCTCTTTTTCGGTTCATCATGGGTTTCCGGGGACTGCCAACGGTGGTTTGTACCCGCACGACTCGGATGGCCTCCCGGCCTTCGCCAAACCAACACTGTCCAAATTTGGGACAGTGATCCTGCCTGTCAGCCTTCTCAAATCCCCGCTGATCCCTGCACCTTTGGCCTGTGATTACGGTGTCTAACCTGTGCTGCTACGGTGTGGTTCCCATGGGGGTCGACCCCCATGGGAACCACACCGTAGCCTGACCGCACTGACAAGCCATCCTCCAGCCAAACGTAAGCCAACGCCGGCGCGCGGCCAACGCAGCAGTGCGAACGCCCGTTCGGCGGTAGTGCAGGTGGCAAGAAGGGGAGTCCGAGAAGGCGGATTGCCACCGGCATTCCCCGGAAATCCGCGAAGAACCACTTTCTCACCATGAAACTGTGTAGGGCATTTGACTACGCCAGATTCCGTATTTTTCCAGGCTAGGCGGAATCCCCTCTTTGAGCATAATCTGCCCTAGAAGTAAATGGAGCAAAGTGATGGGACACGAGCGCAGCCTAACTAAGCTGCGCTGTTATCTTGTGGGTTGGGGCGAGGCGGCTCAGGTTGAAAGCTGGGCCGCCTTTGTCTTGTCTGACTAAAAGTCCGTCTTGGACGTTAGTGTTGCTCCTGTAGATCAATCCTCCGAAAGGTATCGGATAGAATGCAGAGAAGAGCGGGAGCGGCCCAACTACCCGCAAAACTCCTTGGCCAAGCCGGAACCCAACCCTATAATGCATCGCATGGTTCATGTTGGTATCGGCTACGACGTGCACGCCTTGGTGGAGGGGCGAAAACTTATTCTGGGCGGCGTCGAGATTCCACATTCCAAGGGATTGGAAGGGCACTCAGATGCCGACGTATTAATGCACGCGATCTGCGACGCCATTCTGGGTGCGATGGGCGAGGCGGACATTGGTCATTACTTCCCCAACACGGACGCTCGCTGGAAGGGCGCGCAGAGCCGCATCTTTCTGAATGAGGCGGCGCGGTTGGTCGGGCTGCGGGACGGCAAGATTATCAACGTGGATGCTACAGTAATCGCGCAAGCACCCAAACTCTTCCCGCATATACATGAAATGAAGGTCCATATCGCCGGGGCGCTCGACCTGAACCTCCGGCGCGTCGGGATTAAGGCAACAACCAATGAGTGTCTTGGTTTTCTCGGCCGGGAAGAGGGCATAGCGGCCATGGCGGTGGCCAGTGTGGATTTGCCGTGAGTCGGTTGCTTTTCGCAACAAGGATTCAGCGGCCCGGTTCGGTTTGAACGAACATTATGGCCAAGGCGGAAATCAGTTGGCGACGTGTTACCCCGGAGGGTGTCCGACTTCAGATCTATGCCCGGCACGTAGGCCGGGAATGGCGCTTCTTCGCTCGTGAACGCCGGTATGACCTGTGGCAAGCGGTTTCAAATCCCCCGTTGGAGGATTGGATGGCGCTGCTCGACGCGGTAAGGCGCCGCATCAATCGCCGACTTCTCCGGCCTGAGGAGGAAGCGCGCGTGAAGCAGTCCATCCGCGAACGATTCCCCGAGGGCAATCCTGGATAGTGGCAGATGACCATACGGGTGTGCCCCAGTTTCCGCCTGACAGACCGCGTCCTCTATTCCCACAATCCCCGGACATGAGCAAACCACCACTGATCCTCATCTCACCGAGCGTCGAAAGGAAGGGAGACGAATTCGGCGATCTCTCGGTCTGCCTTTCGGAGACTTACCAGCGCGCGTTGATGGGCGTTGGGTGCCTGCCGCTTGCTTTACCTGCCTTGGCTTCCCGGGAACTGATCGCCGAAGGCGTGCGCCACTGTGACGGCGTCCTGCTGACGGGCGGTGATGACGTGGACCCGCGCCTTTACGGGAAGGCATTGCCGCGTCGTTTGCGGCAGAAGGTGACCTTGACGCCGGACGGCGGGGCGCGGGATTGGCGCGAGGTGGTTCTGATTGACGAAGTTTTCCGGCAGCGCAAACCGCTGCTGGCTATTTGCCGAGGCCAGCAAATCCTGAATGTGGCCCTGGGCGGCACACTTCTGGCAGATATTCCCAGTCTAAGGCCCGGCGCGATCAACCATCGGCGGCACGATCGGCGCAGTAAAATAGTGCACGAAGTCTTGTTGACACCGGCTTCATTACTGGCCAAGATTACAGCCGGGCTCAGGCTGGGTGTGAATAGCACACATCACCAGGCTGTTGCACGGGTGGCTGGTCCGTTGATGGTGGCTGGCGTTAGCGGTGACGGGATCATCGAGGCTTTGGAGTTAAAGCCGGGCGCAGCCGAGATACTGCCGTTCCTGTTGAGCGTGCAGTTTCATCCGGAGCGGTTGGTGGACCGGCACCCGGAACATCAGGCGATATTCGGAGCTTTCGCACAGGCCTGCGGCCGTAAAGGCAAACACTACTTATATGAAGGGCAAGATTCTGATTGTTGATGACGATGCGGGCTACCGCAAGACGCTGACCGGATTCCTGGAGGTTGACCACGAGGTCTCCGAGGCAGAGAGTGGCGCGGCGTTGAAGAAGGCCTTGGATCTGGACCAGCCAGACGTGGTGCTGCTGGATGTGGACCTCAAGGATGCCAACGGTCTTGAAATGCTGCCCTCGGTCAAGAAGCGCTGGCCCGAAACCGAAGTTATTGTACTGACCGGGGCGCCAAAGAATGACGCGGAGGCCGTGTCCTGGGCGGTCGCGGCCACCAAGCGAGGCGCATTCAATTTCATACGTCGATCAGGTGATCGGTTCGACGGCGGCAAGCTGCTCGCGGATGTCTCCAACGCCCTGGAGGCCCGCCGTCACACCGAGGAAACCAGCATGTTGCGACGCGCCCTTGAGACCATGAGCGGCAGCGCCTCGCCGGTGTTTCACAGCGCTGTTATGCGCGAGGTGGTCCGGACGATCGAGCGCATCGCCCCCAGCGATGTGGCTGTGCTCATTACGGGCGAGAGCGGAACTGGCAAGGAGGTCATTGCCGACCTCCTCCACACCTTCAGCCCGCGCAGCAAGGGCAGGATCATCAAGATCAATTGCGCCGCCTTGCCGCGTGAGCTTATCGAGAGTGAGCTGTTCGGTTCGGTCAAGGGCGCTTACACTGGCGCGCATGCGGACCGCGAGGGTTTATTCCGGTTGGCCGAAGGGGGCACATTGCTGCTGGACGAGATCTCCGAGATGCCCATAGACACGCAGAGCAAGTTGCTGCGCGTGTTGCAGGACCAGGAAGTGCGCCCTGTAGGTGGCAAGACATCTTATAAGACCAACTGCCGCCTGGTTGCTTCCACCAACCGCAAGACGCGCGAGGCGATCGACGAAGGCAAGCTGCGCGAAGACCTGTTTTACCGCATCAGCGCCATTTCGGTCCATCTCCCGCCACTGCGCGAGCGGCGTGAGGACATCATGCCACTGGCCAATGCATTCCTGAAACGGTTCTCCGCCCAGGCCAATCGGGTCATCAAGGGTTTCACCCCCAGCGCAACGGAGCGGCTCACTGCTTTTGATTGGCCGGGCAACATCCGGCAGTTGCAGAACGAAGTGCAGCGCGCAGTGCTCCTGTCTGAAGGCAACGAGGTGGATGCGGCAGACTTGTCCATCAGTACCGTCAGGTCGGGTGGGGAGGATGCCCCCGACACCAACTTTACACTGCTGGAAGGCGTGGAGCGCAACGCAATTGTCCAGATGCTCCAGGAAACGGGCGGTAACAAGCTCGAAACCGCCAAACGGCTTGGCATCGGTCGCCAGACCCTCTACAACAAGATCAAGGCTTACGGAATTGACGTCTGATGGCCTCGTCAGGCGCAGCTTCTTCAAGCCAGGCCGCAAAGGGCAAGGTCCTCATCGTTGATGATGAGGAAGGCATGCGTGACTTGCTCAAGACTATCCTCGAAAGCGACTACCACATTTCCGAGGCGGATTGCGGCGCAGCCCTGCTCCGCGCCCTGGACCTTGATCAGCCTGATGTGGTGCTCCTCGATATGAAGCTGCCCGACGCCAACGGACTTGGTTTGCTGCCGGCCATCAAGCAGCGATGGCCGGCGACCGAGGTCATTGTGCTCACTGGCCAGCCAAACGACAGCGGAACTGCAGGCTGGGCTAACGAGGCGGTCAATCGTGGCGCCTTTGGCCTGATGTCGAAATCAGCGGGGTTCGATTTCCGGAAGCTGTTGGATGGCATCGGCCTCGCCGTGGCGCGCCGCCAACAGGCCCGGGAAGCCAGCGAATTGTCTGTCGGCGACTAAGAGTTGCCGCGCGGCACAAGGGCGCTGCGCATCCAGCCACTTCTCCCCTCACCTCTCACGCACCGGGTCCGCCACCGCGAGATAGCTCGCTATTCCCAAGCCCAGCGGCACATGTTTGAGCCTAAGTAGTTCGTTGGCCAGTTGGGGGTCCCCCACGTTGTCCTCCTGCAACATGATAAGCTGGTCACGGCTAAAGGGGGGTGGTTTTCGCAGCAGGCGCCGGAACATGAATTCCATGGCGGCGGCTTGGCAACGCGCAAGGCTGAGCGGCACTTGGAGCTTGAACCGTTTCCGGTGCAGCACAGCCAGAACCTGTTCCACGATCTCCGAGAGCGTCAAACTTTCCGGGCCACACAGGTCATAAGTCTGGCCGGCGGACTTGGGTTCGTCGAGTGACGTGACGAATGCCGCCGCCACGGCCTCGACGGACACGGGCTGAAACCGGGCGCGCGGGTTGCCCAGCAGCGGCACGACCGGTGAGAGATGGGCGATCCTCGCAAACAGGTTGATAAACTGGTCCCGGGGACCGTAGATTAGCGAGGGTCTGAATATAGTGAACAGTAATCCGCTGCGCCGGACCAGTTCCTCGGCGGCCCATTTGCTCTGATGATAGCGCGCAGCGGCAGTGGGTCGGGTGCCCAGCGCGCTCATGTGGATGAAGCGCCGTACCCCGGCTTGCTGCGCCACAGTCAGGATATTCCGCGTGCCGTCCGTATGGACGCGCTCGAACGTGTAATCGCCGACCTCGGCAATGATGCCCACCAGGTGGACTACGGCCTCCATTCCGCTCAATGCGTTACCTAGCGAGCCGGCCTCCAGCACATTGCCGACATAAACCTCGGCACCCCAGCGTGAAACCGCTTCCTGCACCGACGGAGAACTGCGGTGGCGGGCGAGGATGCGGATTGAGTGCCCCGCCTCATGAAGCCGCCGGACAATCTCACGGCCAACGAACCCTGTTGCTCCGGTCACGAAGACATTCATAACCAGGTGGAGCAGGGCGCAGGTTCACCGTGCACCAGGCTGCGCAAGAAAGTGGGATGTTCTCGGAGCGGCGCTTCACTGGAATGGGTTGGAGGTGCCTCGAATTGCCTGCCCGTCCTGTTCATGACCTAAACAATGCACGAAAACCTCCGTCTTGCACGAACGAATTGCAGTTGCGGGAAGCTGACTTGCTTCCAACACAACCTCTGCCGCCTTCACGGGAAGCTTCCTCTTACTAAAGTCGAGTCGGGAGCCTGAAACGTGTAGACTAAGGTCAGTGGCCGCCTTTCCGGGGCTTTCGCCCTGTTTGTTCCACCCTGTGGGCCCGATCTCGTTCCCCAGCGACCCCGCCAGCTGTCCTGCGCGGCTACTCCACCGGCCCAGTGGCGGTCTTCAGAACGGCCTTGGCGTGGCGCGCATAGTGGCCATGCAGATCGCGCGAGTATTCGCGCAGGGTCTCTGCGCCCAGGCCCTCATAGTCGCCGCACCGAAATAGCGCACGCGCCAGGTAGAGTTCCTTCAGCGCCTGGTTGCGGATAGAGGTGTCCGTTCTGGTGGGTGGATTGGCCTCCTCCAGGGCGGTATCGATGGTTGTCACAGCGTGGCCGCCAAGTCCGGGCTTGCGGAGCAGTTTGGCCAACGGCTGGGCGGCAGACTTGTCTGCCAGCGCCTCAAGGGCCATCGCAACCGCGCGGAAGTGCGAGAATTCGCTGTTCGCATCGAGTTGGCTGGCCTTCTCCAAAATCGGCTTAAGGCCTGCCAGCGACCGGGTGCGGCCCAGTGCGATGAGGTGGCTGTCGAGCGGGCTCATGCAAGGTCCGAACTGCCCCATGCCGGTGTAGCGCCAGCCCTTGTCCCACTGTCTCGCCCTGACGGCATCGGCCAGAACTTGAGCACCCGCCCCGTCGCCCATCATGCCGAGAATGTGCGCATAGACCAGCCGGTCCTTCTCGGGCGCGGTGGCCAAGGCCTGGCGCAGGAGCGGTTGGGCGATGTCGAATTGGGCCAGCACGATTTCCAGGCCGTCGTAGTCGTTGGCCACCCGGCGCACGGCTTCGGCGACCCGTTCCTGCGGCAGCGGGAAGTTGTCTGTTTCCCGGAGGATGCTCTCGGGCAGGTTGCCGACGGCGACGAGATGCTTCTGTAGTTCTTTGATATCGAGTGCCCGCGTGGCGCCGCCTTTTTTCGCGGTCCAAGCCGCGGCAACGCCGGCGGCGTAGCCCTGGTTCTCAACGTCGGGTTGCATGCGAATGCACGGCAACGCGTCGCGGTGAGCGCTGACGCCGAGCCCGGTGACGATCACCCCATCCAACCCGCGTGGCAACAGACAGCGCCAGGGCACTCGCACATCAATGTCATCGCGGTGGGGCGGCCGGATCATGAACAGGGGATGAATGATGTAACCGTGAGAGTCAAAGTTGCTCCGCGCGATCACGATCGTGTCCGGGAAGGTGCGTTGCAGCACCATGTCCATTGGTGAGAAGAAGAAGTCGCCCAGAATCTGTCGTCGTTCGCGGGTGTCCACTAACTGGCCGAGGTCGTATGCGTCCTGGAACTTCATCCTGGCGGTTACCAGGACGCGCCAGACATCGAATATATCCGTGTCATCCACAAAGGTGTAGTCGGTGTTGACGTATTTCTGGCCCAGATCACGTGGTGGGAGGCCCGCGCCCTGGACCGCCACATCGGTGTCATCCGTGTAACGACAGATGGCGCCGGCGGCTGCGGCAATGTCGGCATTGCCTGTGGAATCCACGACGGTTTTGGCCAGGACGATGCCCCGCCCCTGCGGTGTGAGCACGACCACGCCGATGACCTTCTGCCCATCCATGACCACTCCCTGGCCGAGCACGCCGCACCAAATATCCACTCCGGCTTTCCGCAACTCGCTGCGATACCATTCGCTCTTGTGCTCGGGATTCCACCTTTTCTCACGCGTGGTATCTCCGTATGCCGCGACGCCTTTGCTCACTTCGGTCGAGAAGCCCACGCAGTTGCCATGATAGTACATGGCGATATAACCCATCGTTCCAACGCCTCCCAGTCCGTGCAAATACTCGATCAGCAAGGTTCGCGCGCCCTGTCGTCCCGCGGCAATCCCGGCGGGCGCTCCACCGGTTCCTCCGCCGACCACCACTACATCGTATTCACCCAGGACCGGGACTCCGTAGGTGCTTTCCGTCAGGCGCGTTCCCTCTGCCCGATGGTTTTGCTCGATAGCAACCTCACGGATGACCCCACGCCGCGTTGACGTGGAGGCTTTGCCGGCGACGCGGATGCCTTCAAGTTTTGGCGTCCTGGCCGCCAGCGCCGCCGCGGCCTGGCCAATGCGGGCGCCTAGCGCCATCTGGTTGACGGGACGCAACAGTGCCGCCGCGGTTTCCCGGGACACATCCGCGCAGCCGCCCAGGACATATATCCTCTCCTCCTTCTTGGGCTGGAGACATTCCAATGGCACTTTCTCCGCCCCTGGCCATCTTCCGGCGAACGAACCCTGGCCGCGGAAATGGTCCGGCGGCACTTGGAACAGTACTTCGGAGCTATCCACGGCTTTCGGCGACCAAGTCAGGTCCCGCGCAAGCTGTTCCGCCTCGGCGAAGGCGCCGAAAGCGGCGCCGCGCATCGGCACCTGAATCTCATACTCGTGCACCGGGAAGACCTCGCCTTTCTGGTCGGTGATTGCCAGGGGCGTCGCACTTTGCCGTACGCGCAACCCCTTGCCTTCGCGCGGGGCGCCGCCGACAACGATCCGGGTGAATTTCTGCAAGCCCGCCGGATACTCCGTGAATGCCGCCCCGGCTATGCGCGCTACATTAGCGCGCTCGGTGGCATCAATGATTACCTTGGCAACCACCGCCTGCCTGCCGGATCGGGTCGAAATGATGACCCCGGCCGGCTTCCCCGCGGCATCCCGCAGGAGTTCAGTGGCGTAACACCAGTAGAGGAAGGGCACCTTGGCTTTGATAAGCGCCTGGTCCAAAGTGCGTTTCACCTGCATGGGAGTAACAAACGCGGCGGTTTGCTGCGGTCCCGCAGCAGGTTTGCCGGCCGCCGGGCCTTCCACAACAATCTCCCCCAGCAGGAGTCGGCCGGCTTCAGGACTGCGCTGCACCTGGAGCTTTAGACAGCGGGCCTTGGCACGGATTTCACCTGAAAGGATGAGGGCGTTCCATTCGAACGTGCCATCGCCAGCCTTCGTGTTGGTGATCACGCCCGCCGGAGACCAGTTCTGACCGTCGCTGCCCACGGACACCATTACGCGCGCCACCTCAAATTGCCCCGGGCGCTGATACGCCATCAGGTGAACTCTGCCGATCTCCTGTTCCGAACCCAAATCAAGCATCAGGGCGACGTCGCTGTCATACTGGACGCTTTGGCGGGAGGCGCTCTGCCAATCCCTATCGTTCAAGAGTGACTCGGGCTTGGTATCAGGATGCCTTTCTGCAGAGGGCTGGCTGGCGGAGTACTTGAAAGGCAGGCCGGGGCCGATCGGCGCGGGTGGGGGGGGGCCAGGCTTGAATACCTCACGCGCCAACTCTGTGGACGGCGTTTCACCGGGTTCGAGCCACAGCCGGTAGGTCGCGCACAGGTCCTCGCCCAGGTACGGTCGCGGAGCGGCCAGGAACACATTTGCCCCGGCTTTGGCGGCCTCCACTGCCGCCCCGACACCGCCGGATCCGCCACCGACAACGACCACATCCACCTCGTGCAGGACCGGGATCAATCCGGCGGGTTGGGCTATATCGTCAGCTACGGCAAGCTGTGCCAGGAGAACGGCGAATCCTGGCAGGAGATTTCGGATTGGTGGTAACTGCATCATAGGAACACTGGGCTGCATGGTAGCATATAGAGCGGGACTGTCGAGGTGCATGCAACTCAATCAGGAGGCGAAGATTTGGACTCCTGCGAATTTGCGGGTAATGCCAACGACCTTTCGTCCTTGGGGCCAGCTCCGCCCGCACTGCCTCGGCGCCATCAACTGCGGGGTTGGCGGGCCTATCGGGTGAGACTACGGTGTGGTTCCCATGGGGAGCGATCCCCATGGGAACCACACAGGGTACACCCGTGATTGTCGCAGGGTTAACACGGGCCTTCGCGGCTGGACTGACTGTGGTTGCAGGGCCTCTTGGACGCCTCTTTTCCGGTTTGCACGTCAAGGCAGGGATCCTCAGTGCCGTAAACTACGGACACAACTGCCCTTGCAGGTCGGGGTACCGGATTGGGCCTGGGAGTTCAGGGCCCCATGACCTCTGCGCCGCTGAGTTTAGAAGCGATTAACCGGCGAACTTCCGCTTCATCTGGCCATGTAGTAATCGCGGACTGCGTCCATTGCGACGTCGGGGTAGTCGGTGGCGAAGCTGGCGCAGCCAAGATCAAGCAGGCGGTGGAAAACCTTTGGGTCTTTCTGTTTCCACGGCAGCGTTTGGAACAGGATGCCATAGGTTCGCAGCTCCTGCCCGGTCTGACGCAGAAAGGCTTCGCTCGGGAAGAAGACCCCCTCTGGGCTGGTGTTGACGTGGATCTGGAGCGTGTCAATGTCCGCAAAATTCACCTTGCGGAGCGCCGCCAGCCGCTTGGCAAGCTTTGCCTGGGGTCCGTCTGGCGCATCCGCAGGGCCGCTCATCCAGTTTTGGGGGCCGCCCATCCAGTGGATCGTCCTGGACTTGGGTGCGAACGTTCTCCACAGCTGTATCTCGTCGTATTTCGTGCTGGCCAGGATCAACTGCCGGTGGACCCCAACCGTCTCCGCTGCCAGCTTTCGAAAATCAACCTTCTTGATGTCAATGTAGAGTGAGCGTTCCGGGTGCGCTTTTAGAATACCGACCATCTCGGCGAGGCTGATACCCCTTTGGCCCGCGAACTTCTTACTGCGAAAGCTGCCGACATCGAGCTTCTTGACCTCCTCAAACGTCAGGTCAGCAACTCCCTTCCGCTTCAGATCTTCGGGCGCATTCGGCAGAATCCGGGCGAAGTTATTGTCATGGAACGAGACGATTACTCCATCCTTCGTCTGCCGCAAATCCGCCTCCGGGATGCACCCTAGTTTCCACCCCAGCTCGAACGCCTCCATTGACCCTTCCGGCGCCAGGTCGCCCGCACCGCGATGGGCTTGCATGGTGAACCGGGCGAGCGGGATGTGGTCGCGGACGTTCCAGTCCTTTGGGCCATTTCTGTAATAGGCGCGGAGCGCGTTCATCGCCACATCCGGCCGGTCAGTCCCAAGCCCCTCGGTGCCCAAATCGAACAGCCGGGTGTAGATGGTCTCCAAGTGCGGCACATTCCACGGCATAGTCTGGAACTCGATCCCATGTCCGCGCACCTCGACTCCCGCGCGGCGCACAAACTCGTCGCTGGGCACCATCCGATTGTTATTGGTGTTGAGATGGCAGTGGACCTGCAGTCGGTCAATATGGGCAAACCCGATCTCGCGCAGCTTGGCAAATCGCTTCTCCACATTGGCGTCGTTGGTGTCGCCCCAAGTGCCAATCCACAGGAACGCATCGCTGCGCGGAGCCACCGCTTTCCACCGTGCGCAGTCCATTTCCGAGCCAGTGGCCAGCACGATCTGATCGTGCACATCCGCAGTCTCCCGGGCCATCTTGGCAAAATCCACATTCTTAACGTCAATGTATGCCGACCGCTTCGTGTCCTTCTTGAGTGCCGCAACAATCTCAGCCAGGCTTACGATTCGCTGACCAGCGAATTGAGGACCGCGGAACGCCCCGACGTCGAGCTGTTTTGCCTCCTCATAGGTGACATCTTCCAGCCGCTTCTGCTTCATTTCCTTCGATGCCCAGGGCATAATCCGTGCGAAGTTCTTGTCGTGGAACATCATCAGGTGTCCATCTTTCGTGGTTCGCACGTCCAGCTCGGGAATGCAGCCCATGCTCCAGGAAAGTTCGAGCGCTTCCATGGTGTTTTCAGGCGCTAAATCTCCCGCTCCCCGATGGGCTACGACCGAAACCCGTTCCAACGGGATATTACGAATATTCCAAACGGGTTCGGCGGCTGAACCCACCCAAACGACTGAAATTGCTCCGAGCGCAATGCCCCAAATCAGCGTATGCCGAGATATCATGTGCGCTTGGTAACATATATTTGGGCGGATACAAGCGCCAAGTCGGCGCCACGTTCTGTTGTTGAATCAGTGTGCCCCCGGAGGGCGTTGCGGCGCGCTGCGCCAAGGAGCGAGTGAAATTCCTTTCGCTGCTCGAGGATGGGTCGAACGATCTGGTCGTTACCGGCGCTGCTTCATCATCTTTGCCAGCGTGGGTTCCATCGCTTTGGCCCATAGCTGATAGCCGTATTCGTTTGGATGCAGAAAGTCGGGCATGATTTCAGCTGGGACTTTGCCGTCGGGACCGAGGAAGACTTTGTTGATGTCAAGGAAGCGAACGTTTTTGCCATCATCGAGCGTGGCGATGATTTCGTTGACTTGGGCATTGGTGGCAAGCTGTTCGGGTGTGTCCCTGCGGGTGTTTCGCGGAAACACGGCCAGTAACAGCACCTTGGTTGCGGGGCAGCGAGTTCGTATCTCCCGCACGATGAGCTTGATGGCATCGGCGACGGGACCGGGTTGGTCCTCCTTGCTATTGTTGGTGCCGATCATAAGCACGGCGACTTTGGGGTTGATACCGTCCAACTCGCCGTGTTGGATGCGCCAGAGAAGGTGCTGGGTGCGATCGCCGCCGATGCCAAAATTCGCGGCGTGGCGGGGGGCGTAATACTTGTGCCAGACATTGGAACCTTTCTTGCGCCAACCATCGGTGATGGAATCGCCGAGGAAGAGCAGATCAACGCCGCCGCTGTTAGCCTGAGCGACATAGCCCTCGTGCCGCGCGAGCCAGTTGGCCGGGCTGCTGCGGGTGGTCGGCACCGACGGAGCATTCAGCATCGGCGAGTCGGCGGCTTGTGCTGACAAATGACCTGCCAGCATTAGAGTTGAGATGAACGCAAACCAGGATGGTGTTTTCATACGAGCAGCGGGAAGCTATGCAAGGAACGGGGTGTGGCGCAAGGCTCAACTGGCATCACCCGGCAAGAGTGCAAACGCTTCTGAATGTGGTAAGGTAACTGTAAGATGTTCGCCGCGGCATGCGGAAACCCGCGGGTCCTAATTGACAGGAGAACCTTATGGACAAGTTTGAAAAAATCGCCGTGCTGGAAAGCGAAGTTCAGGCCGAGTTGGTGGACAGCATCCTGGAGGAACGAGACATCCCGCATGTCATGCGGAGCTATCATGATTCAGCCTATGATGGGATATTTCAAACCCACGCCGGCTGGGGACAGATAGAGGCGCCATTGTCCTTCCGGGACGAGATTCTGACAGCGATCGAAGACATCAAGCGCCAGGCATCGTCAGAAGCGGGACGTCAAACATCCTGACATCCTGGAGCCTGCGTTGGCTCTGTTCTCGCTTCACCCTGGCTCTCTTCTTTGGCGAGAAGATCGGGGCGAGGAGGAGAGGCCTACCGCGCGCGTATATCGTAGCAGAGGAGCGTATCCATGTCGCGCAGGTAGAGTCTGCCGTGAGCGATGACGGGGTGGGGCCAGGCTTTCTTGTCGCTGCGATCGGGTTGTTCAAAACGGCCATGTTCCTTGTAGCCGTCCGGCGACGCCTCAATCAGCACCACGGTGCCCTTGTCCTCCGCCCGCAGGTAGAACCGGCCATCGGCATAGACAAGTGAGCCCTTGCGGAGCTCATTGTGCTGCCATTTGAGCGCGCCCGTCTTGAAGTCCTGGCAGGTCCAGCCTTTGCTATCAGCATGGCCGTAGACAAAGCCTCCGACCTTGATTACACCACCGTGCTTGTTGTCCATTACCTGGTTGGCATAGACCTGCTCCGCGCTGAACTTGCCCGCGACCTCGCTGATTTTGAACAGGTTGCAACCAACGCCGTAGCCGGAGCTGACATAAACGCAGCCGTCACCGTAGATTGGATTCGGGATGACCGCCGTGCGACCTTTGCGCGGAGCGCGCCAGAGCACTTTGCCGTCCGTCGCGGCGACCCCCACTACGCTCTCCGCCGTCAGTTGAATGTACTGCCGCACACCGCCGATCTCCGCCACAATGAGGGACGAGTAATGTGGCGAGTCGGTGAAGCCCTTGCTGCGCCAGATCAACGCCCCGCTCTTCTTGTTCAGCGCGACGATTGCCCCCTCCATACCGCCAGGGGTGACCACCACCTTGTCGCCGTCCATGAGCGGGGATTCGGAAAAGCCCCATTGCGGGCGCTTGCCGCCGAAGTCTCTTGCGTAATCCTTTCGCCATAGTTCTTTGCCCTGTGCTGCCTCGAAGCAGACAATTTCGCCCCATTGGCCGACAGCAACCAGCAGATCACCCTCGAGAGTGGGTGTGGCGCGCGGTCCTTCAAACGCGGGCATGCCTGGCGCGCCGACCTTGCCGAGTTTGGCCGACCAGACTCTCTTTCCGTCTGTCGCATTCAATGCGACGACGGAACTGGCCTCGTTGTCATCGCCGATAGTGTAAACGCGGTTGCCCAGGACGGACACAGTCGAGTAGCCGATGCCCAAGCCGGTAGCCTTCCACGCCAGTGGCGGGCCGCCCGGCGGCAGCTCTCGCAGGAGCCCGGTTTCGGCGGAGGCGCCGTCGCGGTTCGGGCCGCGAAATTGCGGCCAATCCCCTGGCGCGGCTTGTGCAGCGGCGGCCAAGGAAAGAACGAGAGCGGTGCCAGCCAAGTTGGCCCGTAATCCAGTGAAGCCTTTTTGCATAGATGCTGCGGGATAATCGCGAAGGTACCCCGGAATTGCAAATGGAATGGTCAAAGGAGGCAGTGCCCTACTCGTTTAGGGCAGTGGCCATTCAAGCCAACCGCAAGCGAACACAGCTCGGTGCTGACCCAGGCAGAGGTCTTGGAGGGCAGAGTCTTGGCCAGCCACACCAAATGTGACGGCGACACAGGCTTTCCCGAGTGCTCTCCATCGCAAAAGCAGGGCGTTGTTCCGCTCCTCGCCTGGTCCAGAAACCTGCGTTCCCTAATTCAGGTTCTTCGCGGATTTCCGGAAAATCCCGATGGCGATTCGTCGTCTCGCTCCCCTTTTCATTGCTACAGCGCACCCGCTGGACGGGGAATGGCGCCATTACAGTGATCGCACCACTGGTTTTGGCTGGCGGATGGTATGTTAATGGGGTCCGGCTACGGTGTGTATCCCATGGGGAGCGCTCCCCATGGGATACACACCGTAGCACTAACGTGCCGCCACCGTAACCCCAAGCCGGAGGTGTCGGTGGCAGAGAGGGCTGGATAGGGCAGGCAGGCAGCCTCACTGTCCTAAAATTGGACAGTGCGCGGTTTTGGAGGTTGGGCGGACCATCCAGACTGTGCGGATGGAAGCCACCGTTGGCACTTTCCGGAAATCCGTGATGAACCCTAATTCAGAGGTACTCCACGGCGGATGTAGGTGGGCACGTCGAGGTCTTCGCCTTTGTGGATTGTTGGCTCGCTCTTGTCAAATCGCCCCTTGGATACAATTTCAAGCGGCAACTGGCCCTGCCGCATTTTCGGCGAAGTCCTGTGTTGCGGCGCGCCAGCCCTGTTCTGCCGTGTCAGGAGTTGCTGGATCTGGTCCGGGGACAGGGCAGGGGGGGGCGGCCCAAATCTCGAGCTGGACCGCCGGCCGCGGGAAGGTGGCAGCAATTGCTGCCCAAGTTCTTCATGGCCACCTGCGCGCCCGCTATTGTCCGGCACGATAGGCTCCGCGCTCGCGCGCGCTGCGATGAGGGTTACCGCCAGGCGCTCGCTGAACGCGTCGTCAATGGCGGCACCCATGATCACCTGCGCGTGCTCGCAATGCCGGTTGACCAGCTCCATCACCCGGTTGACTTCGGCCATGGTCAGGTCTGGTCCGCCGAGCAGACTCACCAGCACAGCCTCGGATTCCGCAAGCATGTGGCCGCCATCGAACATCGGGTGCGCCAGCAATTTGTCCATCACCTCGCGGGACCGCGTCGGCCCCGCGGCCTCGGCCACGGCGAAGGCGCTCTCGGTGTGCCGATCCTGGATGAGTGCGGCCAGGTCACTGAAATGAATTTCGATCAGTCCCCTGTATAGCAGCAGGCGCCAGATGCCGCGCACGCCAGCGGCGAGGAATTCGTTGGTGATTTGGAAGGTCTCCCGCACGCTGGTGTTCTCGTCAATCATCTTGAACATCTGCTGGTTGGGGAGGCAGATCGCGCCGTCCGCCGCGGATTTGAGCCCCGCCAATCCGTGCTCCGCCAACCGCTGCCGGCGGCTGCCTTCGCACTGGAAGGGCATCGTGACAAATCCCAGCACCAGGGCGCCTGCTTCCTTGCCTGCCTGTGCCAGTACCGGGCCGATACCCGTGCCCGCGCCGCCGCCCAAACCGGCCAGAACCAGAACTACGTCAGCCCCTTCGCAAAGCGACTTGAGCTTCGGCAACTGCTCCTGAGCCAGCGCTTGGGCCCGCTCAGGGTCGCCGCCGCTGCCCAGCCCGCGCAAGAGCTGCGTTTCCAGATGAATCTTGTCTGCGGCGGCTGACGTTTCAAGCGACTGGGCATCAGTGTCCACAGCCACGAAAGCCACCCTCGACGGGGCGTCTTTGAGCAGCAACTCCATTACCGCGATGCCCGCACCGCCGAGGCCAAAAACTTTGACGGAGGCGGTCTTCCTGGCGGGTTCTCCTGCCAGGTTGTTCTGTGCGTTGGTAATCATGGGAATCCTGTAAAGGGTCAAGCCCGGCGGAATATCTGGCCCAGGGTGCTCTTGATGCCGTCTGTCAGGGACGATTTGGCGGCCCGCTTCCGTTGTTGAAATGAGCCGAATTTCACCAGTCCAATGGCTGCCGCGAACTCCGGCTGATCAAGGGCCGATTTCAGGCCGCTGATCGAATTGGTCTTGCCGAGAGACACCGGCATCTGGAGGACTTGCTCCGCCAGCCTGGCGATTTGCGGGATGTGCGCTCCACCCCCGCAAAGAAATACTCCCCCGCGCAGGTAGTCCAGCGCCCCAGCCTGCTCCAGGTCCTGCCCAATGAGCTGGAAAATCTCCTCCAGCCGCAGCGACATGATGCGGTGAAGATGTTCGATGTTGATCGTTTTGAGGGCCAGGCCGTGCTCGTTGGCAATGGTGTACGTTTGGCCCTTGTCGGCTTCGTCGAGGAAGCTGGAACCGCGATCGAGCTTGAGCTGCTCAGCCCGGCTAAGCGGCACCTTCAGACCATAGGCCAGGTCGTTCGACACATGATCGCCGCCGACTGCCAGCACGCCGGTGTGTTTGATGATGCCGTTAGCGTAGACCACGTATTCGGTCGTTCCGCCGCCGATGTCAATCACCAGCGAGCCGAGTTCTTTCTGTTCGTTGGTCAGCAGCGCCAGCGAGGAGGCCAGACCGTTGAATACGATGTCATCCACCTCCAGTTGCAGTCCTTTGACGGTTCGGATGGCATTCTGGAGCCGGTTGAGGTTCCCGTGCACGACATGCACGTCAACCTCAATACGCGAGCCCAACATTCCCACCGGATTGGTGATGCCGTCCTGCCCGTCCACCAGAAAGTGCTGGCGGATGGCATGGATCACGTGGTTCTGGGCGGGCAGGTTGATTGTCTTGGCGTTTTTGATCACGTCTTGCACGTCCTCATCGGTAATCTCGCGGTCAGAAGACACAACCGGATGAACACCGCGATTGTTGAAGCCGCGCAGGTGACTGCCTGTCACTCCGAGATAAACACTGCGAATTTCGGCATCAGCCATCTGCTCCGCTTCAACAATCGCCTGGCGCACATCCTCCTCGGCCAGCGGCGCGTCGGCGATTTCGCCTTTGCGCACACCTCGGGAGCGTGCCTGGCCGAGCCCGACAATATTGAGCGCGCCATCCACGCCGAGTTCGCCGACCACAGCACAGACCTTGGACGTGCCAATCTCCAATCCGACAATGATTGATGAGGCGTTAAACATGTTTCTTCCTGGAACGCGAGGGTTTGGCCGGCTTCGGGGCTGCAGGCAGGACCGTGCTGGCCTCCAGCCATCGAACCGGGATGTTGTTGGTGACCGCCAGATCGAGCGTGGCAATCGCATTACTCGTCTGCTGTCCCAACTCGAAAATTGTGTGCCAACGCCGCAGTTGGCGGTCCAGTTGATGGCCCACATCGTTTAAACCAAGAGTGATCACGCTCCCTTGCTCGGTTGTCACTACCAACACCTCCCGCGAAGATACGTCTATACGCCGTAGGTTCACCAAGCCGGCCATCGGCGATTGGTCGAAAGCCAGAATCAGGCGCAGAGCAGCCTGAACTGGCGGGGAGGTGATGCGCCGACCGGGCTGCAATTCGCTGGCGCTGACGCCAGCCACCACTGGCAGCGTATTGCTCGGTTGGTTGGATGCAGTCTCAAGCTGGCGTGGGTCCAGCGGCATGATCACCCATCCCTCTGCGTCCAGATGATAGATCGCTACCCCCACGCCGCCTGCCGGATTCGGACGAGGAATGTTGACTTGCGCAATGGGTTCGCGTTCTTCGACGCAGATGCGCAAAGTGCGTGGCAGAATGCGCTCGACGGACGCGGAGTGAACCAGCGGGACCATTTCCAAGTCCCGCCTCACGCGCGCCAAGTCGAGCTCCAGCAAGTTCTCTCCAGGTTTGACTCCTGCCCAGCGGCGCAATTGGTCCACCGCGATAATGCCGTCGGTTTGCACCTCAATTTTCTCGATGGCAAACGACTTGTTTTCGTAGAGCAGCCGATTGAGTGCCCATTCACCGGTGCGGTAGAGCAAGTACAGGCCGAAGACAACCGTAAAGACAGTCCCCAGGCTGACTGCCGTCATGCGGGTCCGCGCGGCTCGAACTTGGCTGGAGCGCAGTTTTACATCCAGTACCTGATCGCGCCCCAAGCGCCGATTCTTTGGTTTACGTTTAAGCCACATGTATTCGTTTGAGCGCCAAGTCCACCATTCGCTGACAGAGTTCCGTGTAACTGATACCGGCCGCGGCTGCCGCCTTGGGCAGCAAACTGGTTTCGGTCATGCCCGGCAGCGTATTCACCTCTAGCATTACCGGCTCCCCGTTTGGCTGCACAATCACATCCACCCGCGAATAATCCCGGCCGCCAATTGCTTTGAAGGCCCCCATCCCCACCGCCTGAATCCGCGCGGTCATTGCCGCATCAAATGGAGCGGGGCAGAAGTACTCGGTTGTCCCAGCACTGTACTTGGTCTGATAGTCGTAAATGCCCGTCTTGGGCCGCACCTCGACCAGTGGGAGCGTTTGGTCGCCAAGGATGCCGACGGTGCATTCCCGCCCGGTGATCTTCTCTTCCATTAGAACCTGTGAGTCGTGCCGCATTGCTTCCGCCAGGGCCTTGCCCCATTCCGAGACGCGCTCGACAAATTGCAGCCCGACACTCGAGCCTTGACGTGCGGGCTTCAGCACCACGGGCGGGTCCCAACCCATCGGCCAACTTGCCGCGGGCGACTCGATTAGCATGAACCGCGCGGTCGGGACTCCGGCTGCCACGCAACGCTGCTTGGTCAGGAACTTGTCAAATCCAATCCGACTTGCCTCGGGATCACACCCGGTGTAAGCGATACCCAGTTCCTCCAGCCGACGCTGAACGGTGCCATCTTCTCCGTATGTCCCGTGGAGCGCAAGGAAGACCACATCCGTGCCCTTTGGGAGCTTCCATTTCCCGTGCTTGGGATCCACCTCGCTGACGACGTGGCCCATTGAGCGGAGCGCCTTGACCACCTCTGCCCCGGACCGCAGCGATACCTCGCGTTCAGCGCTCGGTCCGCCGAGCATCACAGTGATGTTGAGCTTCTTTCGTGCTGGTGTCATTCTCCGACAATTTCTACTTCTGTCTGCAATTCGATTCCGCGCTCCGTTCGGGCGCGCTGTTTGATGACCTCGATCAGCTCCAAGATGTCCCGTGCGGAGGCGGTGCCATCGTTTACAATAAAATTGCCGTGTTCTGCCGAGACCATCGCTCCGCCCACACGCGTTCCCTTCAGGCCCAATTCGTCAATCAGCTTGCCGGCTGGGATCGAGCCGGGGTTCTTGAAGATGCACCCGGCGCTCGGCGCGGCGGGCTGCGATTGCCATCGCTTGCGGCTGTATTCAGTCATGCGCAGTTCGATAGCCTTGCGCGAATCGGAATGGCCGCGTAACACTGCTGAGAGGGCAATATGTGTTTTCAGGGTTGAGCATTCGCGATACGTGGCCGTCAGTTCGTGTGCTGCGCGCTGGCGCACCTGCCCGTCGAGACTCATCAACCGAACCGACTCCACCACGTTGAACATTGCGCTGCCCATAGCTCCTGCGTTCATTCGCAAAGCGCCGCCGACGCTGCCCGGGATGCCTTCGAGGAACTCCATACCTGCCAGACCGTGTCGCTTGGCTTCCGCTGCGATCGCTCTCAATCTTGCGCCCGCCCCGCAGCATATGCGCTCGTCCGCCACCTCGATCTGGCTGAAATGGGTATGGGAAAGGCAGATGACCGCGCCTCGGATTCCACCATCTCTCACCAGCAGATTCGATCCGCGCCCAAGCAGAAAAACAGGCCGGCTGCTCTCTTGGCAGTAAGCTAGGACGGCCGCCAAATCCAAGTCAGTTGCTGGCTCGACGTACAAGTCTGCGCTTCCGCCGACTCTGAGCGTCGTGTGTTTGGCCAGCGGTTCGCGATTGCGAATCACGGTGGCCTTTGAGACGCGTTGTGCCAATTCGCCTGCCGCCTCCGCCCTGCTCGAAAACTCCTGGTCTGCCATGGCGCCGCGCGGCATCAGGTGCCCCTCTCCGCCGGCAGCGCCGGCTGACATGCGGCTAACGGGCTGGTTCGTGCCCGGCCGGTCTGTGACGGGTTGGAGCTCATCAAGTTAACTTGGTGATCCGGGGTCCCGCCAGCTGATTGGCGATGAGTGGAGCAACCTTGGCTTGCCTTAAATCCAACGGCAAGGAGCATGGCTGCAGCGATCTTTTCCGCCGCCTGCGGTGCGTGCCATTGGGTAAGCGCGCTCTGCATCTTCTCACGCACTGCGGGTTTCTCAACCAGGTCCGAGAGGAGTTGTGCCAGTAACTCCGGGGTCGCGCTCTCTTGCTCCAGCAAACAGGCAGCGCCGGCGGCCTCGATGGCCCGAGCGTTGTGAAACTGATGATTGTCCATCGCAGCTGGATACGGGACGAGGACTGCCGGCACACGCATGGCTGCCAGTTCGGCTAGGGAGGATGCGCCAGCACGGGAGATGGCTGCGGTTGCTGCCCCCAGGGCTATATCCATTTCGGTTAGAAATGAATGGACAATCGCTTTGAGTCTCAAAGCCGCATAGGTCCGACTCACTTTCTCAAAGTCCTTCGGCCCGGACAGATGTAACCACTGACAGTCGGCTTGGCGGTTGGCGAACAGTGGCAAGGAACGCAGCACCAAGTCGTTGATACCGCTTGCACCCTGGCTGCCGCCCATCACCAGCAAGACTGGCCTGTCAGGGTCAAGCCCGAGTTTGGAACGGCAGGTGGCAGTGTCATGGGCCTGGAAACATGGGCGGGTTGGTGTGCCGGTTACGGTCGCGCTGCTTCGGCGCAGTCGGTCGGCTGCCGCAGGAAATCCGACAAACGTACCGTCCACCACGCGCGATAACCAGCGGTTGGCGCGACCAGGGATGGTATTTGATTCATGAAGGAACGTTCGTGCCCCGATCCGCTTCGCTGCCAGTATTGGCGGTGCGCTGGTAAATCCGCCTGTGGCGAGTGCCGCCTGTGGGGGGCGCGTCTTGAAAGACTTCGCCGCAGCGCGATAGGATTGGAGGAAACCGCGGACGAAGGCAAATTCCCTGCCACGCTTCAAGCCAACCGCTGGGAGGGGGACAATGTCTACGCCAGAAACACCTCGCACAGCCTGTTGGTCCACTTCCTTGGGGGAAATGAGCAACGTCACTGCGCAACCACGCCGCACAAGCCTGTCAGCCACGGCAAGACCAGGAAAGAGATGCCCGCCGGTCCCGCCGCAGGCAATGGCTATCCGGAGTTGGGCTTGAGGGGGCGAAGTCATGGTTGGGCCTGTGCCCTTCGAGAGAATGGATTCTCAGCTTCTTCGCTGATGAGCACGTTCCGGATGACCCCATCGGGGTTGCGTGCCTGCCGCGCGATGCTGACCAACAGCCCAACGCTCGTCAGGGTCATAAGCAGGTTGGATCCGCCGTAGCTGATGAAAGGCAATGGCAGACCCTTGTTCGGCAACGCGCTTGTCACCACTCCGATGTTGATAAAGGCCTGCATGCCAATCAGGAATGTAATCCCTGAACCGAGCAGCATTCCAAACGTATCCGCTGCATTCATCGCGATGTGGGCGCCGCAGAAGACAATCGCTATAAAGGCTGCGACCACAAGCAGAGTAGCGATCAACCCGAGCTCTTCCCCGATGATTGAGAATATGAAGTCGGTGTGGTGCTCCGGCAGGAAGCCGAGCTTCTGGCGTCCATCGCCTAGACCTTTGCCCGTCAAGCCGCCGCTCCCAAGGGCAACCATCGCCTGGTAAGCCTGCAGGCCCGTATCGCGTCGGGTCTCCTCCACGTGCAGCCACGAGTGAATTCGGTCAGAACGCATAGGATTGTAACAGATGAAGGTCCCGATCGCGATAACGCCGGCGATAACCGGCGGCAGGAAATAGCGAAGTCGAACGCCTGAAATCAGCAACAAGGTGCTGCTTACGGCAGCGAGTACCAGCGCGTTGCCCACATCTGGCTCAATGAAAATCAGCCCTACGGTTACCACAATCAGCAGCCCTGGGATGAGAATTCCCCGCTTCCACAACGGCATCTGCCGCTGGAAACGCTCTCCGTACCAGGCCAAGGCAATGATCAGCGCAATTTTGGCAAACTCCGAAGGCTGGAAACGCATGCCGCCAAAGCTGAACCAGCGCCGCGCGCCGTTGATTTTGGCGCCGATATGAGGGTTCAACACCAATCCCAGCATCAGCAAGGCCAAGCCTAGCGGCAACCACCAGATCCAGCGAAGCTGGCGATAATCCAGCAACGCCGCAACCACACAAGCTGCCAGGCCGAGCCCGCACCAAACCAGTTGCATCCTCAGGTAATGAGCCCCTACCTGTGCCATGCTGGAGCTGTACAGCATCACCATTCCGAGCGATAGCAGGGCAGCCACGCAGGAAACCAGAATGGTGACGCTCACTTTCATCGGCCAAAATGCTCGCGGAGCGCCGGCGGGGAGGCCGCGCTTTGTCCGCAAGAACGGCTACGGCCCAGGGGGAGGTGTTGCTGGGTAGGTCGGCACAGGCTCAGCTGGAACAACCGGGGCGGCCATTGGAGCCGACGCGCTTGCGGGAATCCTCAGCTTCTGCCCGACTTTGAGGAAGTCAGTCTTCAATTCGTTAGCCGCTCTCAGCGCTTTAACAGTCGTACCAAACCTCCCTGCAATCCTGGTCAACGTATCGCCGGATTTGACAGTGTAGGTCTGTTCGCCGCCTGGCGCTGCAGTCTCGCCGGGTGCCAATCCGGTCACCGCCGGGGCTGTGGAGACAGCCGGTGAAGGGATGTATATCTTCTGCCCGATCTTCAGCTTTGTCGGCTCAATGCCGGGATTCGCTTCCATGATGGCATTGACAGAGACGTGGAAGTTCTTTGCGATCTTCTCAAGGTAATCTCCTTTGACGATGGTGTGCTCGTTAATACCCGCTGGAGCCACTGGCGGCGGGGCCGGAGGTGGCTCCACTGGCGTCGGAGTGGTGTCGGCTACCGGAGGGGGGTTGGTTGCCACCGGGGGAGGAACGGGGTCGGCAAAGGTTGGAGGGGGATTGGTGTCCGTAGCTTCTATCGGTGGCAGCGTCTCTTGGGACTGTCCGCAACCTTGCATGAGCAAGGCCATCAAGCCGATGCCGTGAACGACCAGAACAAAGAGGACCGCGATCTTCACGCGGGCGCGCCCCTTGTTTTTCTGCTCCAACGCGGAGCCCTGTGGAATGAGTGGATTGTGGTTATTCATTTTCAAGTGGCGCTGTTGCGCCGGTTTATGGAGGTGTTAATAGTTTTTCGTTCGCTTCGTTCCCAGGTGTTCCCTGAGAAAAACCCGAAGCAAGATTCTTAGTTGTCTCGCTTTGCTTCAACGCTGCGCTGTGCCAATTCTGCCATTTATGTTGGGGGTGCCGCCCGGCACACCCCTACCTATTGATTTCACTGCCTGACAAAAGACTTCACCACGATGTTGGTGGTTTCGAAACTGATCGCAGTTCGAACAGGCCGGTGAAAGTAATACTACGTCGCCTGATACGGCATTCCTTGCCGCTTCAGCTACTGCTTCTAGCAACGAACTCGAAATCGTGCAAGGAGTAAAAACGCTCCACGCGGCGTAGAGTCGCTTGCTGGTCTCGCCCACCAGAAACGCGTGTTTGACCCGGTTGGTCAGCAGAGTGCCAACCGGATGAAGTTCCTGACCTTTGTCCCTGCCTCCGGCAATTAGCCAGACGTTCGCCTCCCCGCCTGGTCCAGATCGCGCCGCACGGAGCGCACTTCCCAAGGCATCTAGATTAGTTGCCTTAGAATCGTTGATGAACTGCACGCCGTGGATCTCCGCTATTTGGTTACGGAACAAGCGGGCATTGGCGCGCACGTAGTTGTCCCTGCTGCCGTAATGGTCCAGATGGTCGGGAGTGAGATTCGTGAGCACGGCGATCGAGGGCCGGGGCAAGGAGGTCATTTCCAATTGAAATGCGTCGGTCTGTAAGATCAGGTAGTCCAGCTCTTTCGTGTGTTCGATCGTCGCGCAGACCGGCCGCGCGAGGTCGCCGGATAATGCGGTCTTGCGGTGGTTGCTCGCCAGCACTCGCTCGACGAGTTCGGCTGTGGTTCCTTTCCCATTGGTGCCGCCGATGGCGATGCACAAGCATTCGGATAGCTGAAGGCCAAGCTCCAGCTCGCTGATCAAGGGCACCCCGGTTCGGCGGACGGCCTCCACGAGTGGAACGTTCATCGGCAGCGCCGAACTTAGCACGGCTAAACTGAAGTCCCGCGCCGGCGGTGCCGAAGCCCCAAGGGTGACTTCGATACCCAGCGGGCGCAATTCATCCGCCCGGTTGCGCAAGTCCTCTGTATTCGCTTGGTCCACGCCCGTAACTCTGGCGCCGCTTCTACGCAGAAACTCGCAGGCCGCCTGCCCGGGACGTCCGAAGCCAATGACCAGCACCTGTTTGTCTGCCAGTTCAAGCATCTTAGCGAATCTTCAAGGTGCTCAGGGCTAGGACGGCGAAAAGCACTCCCAGAATGTAGAATCGCATCACGACTTGCGATTCATACCAGCCTTTCTTCTCGAAATGATGGTGGATTGGTGACATCAGGAAGATGCGGGTGCCCGTTCCATACCGCCGCTTGGTGTAGCGATACCAACCTGTTTGCAGAATTACCGAAACCGCCTCCATTACGAACACTCCTCCCGCAATTACCAATACCAGGGGTTGGTGAATCAGCACTGCGACGATGCCCAGCGCACCGCCTAGCGCCAGGGAGCCGGTGTCGCCCATGAACACCTGCGCGGGATGGCAATTGAACCAAAGGAAGCCCAATCCCGCGCCGATCATGGCGGCACAGAATACCGTCAGCTCGCCTGCTCCAATCACGTGGGGTATCTGCAGATAGGCGGAGGCTGTTCGGTGTCCCGCCAAGTACGTGAGAACTAGAAAGACAAACGAGACTATCAGTGTGCAGCCGATTGCCAACCCGTCCAACCCGTCAGTCAAGTTCACTGCATTCGAGCTGCCGACGATGGTCAGCACCGTTAGCCCAAGCCCGACCAGGCCCGCGCAGGTCAGGACCGGATACTTGCAGAACGGTACCATGATATCCGTGATCAGCTTTTGGGTGGAGGGCATGTGCCACAGATACAGTCCGATGAACAATGCCAGTGTGGTTTGTACCCCGAGTTTGACCCAGGACCTGACGCCGCCGCTGCTCTGCTGGCTGATCTTGGCATAGTCGTCGTAAAATCCCAGGCCAGTCAGCACGACGAGCGAGAGCAGCGTCAATTGCACGAGCGTATTCCACTGCGCCCACAGCAACGTGGTGATGTTGAGCACGAGGACAATGAGAATTCCCCCCATTGTGGGCGTGCCCTTCTTGCTTAAAAGGCGTGTGGCCAGGCTGCCGCCCGCTTCCGCTTTGTCCGCGTATTCCTGGCCGAATTTCAACTGCTTCAGCCAGGCAATAACTCGGGGTCCAAGCCACCAGCTTAGGACCAGCGCGGTCAGCGCCGCGCCGGCGCTGCGAAAGGTGATATATCGGAAGAGCCGGAAGCCAGACAGCTGGTCGGCCCACTCAGTGCCTGCGGACCATTCCAGCAAGTATTGGCTCAGGTAGTAGAACATTCAGTTCTCTCTCCCGGGTTCGCGGGTTCGCAGCAGCTCGCCGATCCGTTCCAGCCGCGCGACGCGGGAGGCCTTCAACAGCACCGCGTCGCCCTGTCGGACAAAACGTTTCACTGCTATTGCCGCACTTTCCACATCTGCGAATTCGAAGACCCGGGCCATACCCGCGTCCCGCGCTGCCCGCGCCATGACTGGAGCCATCCCCCCAACCGCGAACAACTGACCGATCCCCAATTCTGCCACCCGCCGGCCCGCCTCCTCGTGGGCCTCCTGACTGTGCGCGCCCAATTCGGCCATCTCTCCTAGCACTGCGACCCTCCGTCCTTTGCACGGCAGTTCCTGCAATGCCTGCAGGGCTACGGCCATTGAATCCGCATTCGCGTTGTAGGTGTCGTCGAGCACGACCACGCCATTGTGTTCCCACAGTTCAAGCCGCATCTTCGGCGGTCGGCATTCGGCTAGGCCTTGGGTCGCCTCCGCGCGGGTCAGCCCCAGCTCGGCTCCGATCGCCAAGGCGAACAGCGCATTCACCACTTGGTGCCGACCAAGCAAATTGATTCGGTACTCGCCGCCGAGATCGGCCCTGGGGCCCTCAGCTTGGAACCGCATCCCTCGACGCTCGAAGCGTATACCGCTCGCACGCCAGTGGTTTCCTGCAGCGAGGCCCACGCGCACCGCGCTGGCGCGAGCGCGTTTCGCCGCGCGAACGGCCAATTCATCGTCTCCATTTAAAAAGAGAATTCCATCCGCCGGCAGCGACTCGGCCAGCGAGCCTTCCTCCCGAGCCACCCCGGTTACGTCCCCGAAAAACGCCAAATGCTCGCGGCCGATGCAAGTGAGTACCCCGTAGCGCGGCTGGATCATTTCCAGCAGCGGTGCCAATTCGCCCGGGTGATTGGTTCCGGCTTCCAGCACTGCCGCGCGATGCGATTGCTCCAGTCGCAGCAATGTCAGCGGCACTCCGACGTCATTGTTAAAGCTGGCCTCGCTCCAAAGCGTGTCCAGCTTCTGCCGCAGCACCGCCGCTATCAGTTCCTTCGTGGTCGTCTTTCCGTTCGAGCCGCCCACCACCACGGTCGGCAGCACGAAATCTCTTCGATATTGCGCGGCTAGTCGGCCCAGGGCCTTCCGCGTGTCCGCCACGGCAATGACCGCACAATCGCTCCAGCCTGCCGGCACACGGTTGCGTTCGGCTACCGCCCCGGCGGCTCCTTTTCGGGCCGCTTCGTGCAGAAACTTGTGTCCGTCGAAACGCTCACCTGTCAACGCAATGAACAAGTCGCCTGGTTCTACTCTGCGCGAATCGGTGCAGACCCGGTGCACCTGCGTCTGCGCCGAACCGCTCAATTGCTCTCCAGCGCAAGCTTCGGCAATGAACGCTAATGAACGAGCTTCCATTCCGTTCTCTATTCACATCGTCTGGCAACCTTTCCCCGGTTACCCGCGTGCCGGGGTAAAGGCGGTCCGCAATGGGCGGGCTTGCCCCGTTGGCATTGGCTTGTGGCTGCCCATCACCTCCAAGGGAATCACGGTCGCGGGGACAGCCGTTTCTTCGGATGAAGGCTGCTGCCGTGCGGGTCGTCCGTTCGCGCGGCTTTCATTGCCGACCGCCGCCACGAAGAGATGGTGGGAAATGAACGGGAGCGAATTCATGTTAGCCTTTCATGTCTGGGTTTTTGTCAGGGCGAGCGCGCGGCTGCCGTTTTCGGCGGATTGCGATCCAGCGGCGCCGTCAGGGTAGCCGGGACCATCGGCGCTGCACCGTCCTCCGGCGGAATGTGCAGGTAAGAGGCTGCCCGCTCGGCGATTTGCTTGAACACCGGGGCGGCGATTTGTCCGCCGTAGTAGCCATGTTTCGGCTCATCCATCATCACGGAGATGCATAGCTCGGGATTATCGGCGGGGAAGAAGCCAATGAAGGAAGCAAAGTACTTGCCCGGCAGGTAACCGCTGGGACCACCGGACTTTTGTGCCGTGCCGGTCTTGCCGGCTACGGTGTAATGCTCCAGCGCTGCTTTGGCTCCTGTGCCTCCGGATGAAACAGCCGTTTTGAGCGCCTCCACCATCTGCGCCGCCGCGGCTTCGCTAATGACCTGCCGAACGCGCTGTGGCGGGTACTTGACCGCCAGAGTGTCGTCACGATTCACCAGACGGTCCACGATCATCGGTTGCATCAGCCATCCCTTGTTCGCGATGGCGCACATCGCCATGGTCATTTGCAGACTTGTTACTGCGACCCCGTGACCCATTGGGATTTGAGCGATTGAGACCTTGGACCAGGCTTTCACCGGATGCACGATTCCGCTCACTTCCCCCAGTAGCGGGAGCCCGGTCTGTGTCCCGAAGCCAAAGTTGCGGATATAGTCATGGAGCCGGCTTTGCCCCAGTTTGAGCCCGATCTTGGCGGCCCCTATGTTTGATGAGTTGGCAATGATCTCCTCGACCGTCAGCATCCCATATGATTCGTGGTCGTGGAGGACACGGCCCGCGAAGTGGAAGCGGCCATGTTCACAGTCAAACACATCCTCCAGCCGCACAATCCCATCGTTCAGGGCGCCCGAGACGGCCACAATCTTAAAGGTTGATCCCGGTTCCGCCAGGTCTGCGATCACGCGGTTGCGCCGGGCGTCCGCCCCCACGGCGCCGGGGTTGTTCGGGTCAAAGTTCGGCAGGATCGCCAAGGCGAGGATTTCACCTGTGCGCGGGCGAACCACGAGGCTTGAAATGCTCACAGGCGAATGCTTTTCCTTCGCCTCAGCCAGCGCCGCCTCAACGATATGTTGCACCACCGAATCAATCGTGAGCACGACGCTCGTGCCGTCGCGCGGTTCCACATCCTGCTTCCTCAACGCAACCAGCTCTCTTCCGGGCCTATCCGCCTCCGTCACCCGCCAGCCGCGCACGCCGGCCAGCTTCGCGTTGTAGTACCGCTCGATTCCGTCCTTGCCCGAAGTCTGCAGCAGCCGGGTGCCGTTGACCTCCTGCTCGTCCATGCCGACAAAGCCCAGGACGTGTGCCGCCAGCGCTTGATTCGGATAGGTGCGCAATTGGTCGTCCTGCTTTTCGACAAAGACCGCTGCGCGCCGGAGATCGCGATAGAAGGCACGTTCCGCCCGAGAGAGCTTCTTCTCGTCCAGCCCGAAGGACAGCGATCTCATGGCGGCTTGTATCTGCTGCCATGTTTCCATGGGGACTTTGCGCTTCAGCACCACGTAGCGGTTGGTGCCGATCACGCCGGTGGCGTTTCGTGTCGGGCGGGGCATCAGTCGCTGGTGCAGTTCGCCTTCGCTCATATGCAGCAACGGTGCCACTGCCCGGGCTACTTCCGCCTGCCGGCTGCCGATGAGCGACGGATCGGCGCAAACCGTTTTCACAAAGACGCTCGTCGCCAACAGGTTGCCCTTCGCATCCAGAATGTCGCCCCGGCGTGGCTCCAGCAGGAATTCCCGGTGCGTGTTATTCCACGCTATGCGGCTCAATTCCTCGTAGCGGAGCACTTGCAGGTCAACCAGGCGGTAGGTTAGCCCGGCAAATGCCGCGACCAGCAGCAGCGCCAGCGCCACCAGCCTTCGGAATTGCAGTTGCTTCGCCATATTTTGCTTGTCTCGTTTCCTAGTGATCACCGTCCGCCCGTGGCGATCGGTTCCTCATCCGACCGCGTCACGGGCGGCGGTAAATTGCTTCAGATCATCGTAGTCTTTCTGAGTTTCGTCTAATCAGGCCTTGCCGTCCGCCCGTGGCAATCGGTTCCTCATCCGACCGCATCACGGGCGGCGGCAGAAGCCTTCAACCAAGTCGTTTCGCGCGGCTGCCGGGTTAGCCCTTCGGCTCGGCGCTCATCGCACGGGGCGTGGCGTATTGCCGTTCGGTCTCTGGCCGCGCCAAATCGCCAGCGGGTTCGGGCAGGAGCCACACCTGTGCCGCTTGTGGCGGAACCAGGCCCAGGCCCAACTCCTGAATGCGCCGCTCCAGGACCGTGGGGGAGCGCAGTGTCCCTAATTGCTTCCGCAGCTTCTCGTTCTGGTTTGCCAGTTCATCCAGCTTGAGCTCGCATTGCTTGAACTGGCGGCCAAGCTGGGCGATCTGGTCCTTCTGCCAGACGTAGCCGACTCCCGCCCCGCAGAGCAGCAGACATAACAAGAATGCTTTCAGCACCGGGCCAAACCGGATGGCCGCTGATTGGTATTTTCGATTCCGCGCCATTACATCATCCTGAAATTCTTACCATTTCTTTGCTCCCCGCCGCCGGGTCACGCTTTCCGGCACTTTTCCATCACCCGCAACTGCGCGCTGCGACTGCGCGGGTTTGCCGCCAGTTCCTCCGCGCCCGGCCGGATGGCTTTGCGGCGCACCCACTGCAGCTCAGGCGCGCGCGGCTCACGCAACTCCGGAACATCCATTCCTCCGCTGAATGCATAATCCCGCGCCCGCGCGCGCCCGAAATTCTTCACCATGCGGTCTTCCAGCGAATGAAACGTGATCACCGCCAGTCGTCCGCCGGCTTTCAAAATCTTCAGCGCCCCTGCCAAGCCTCTTTCCAAAGAACCAATTTCGTCGTTTACCGCCATCCGGACTGCCTGAAATACCTTTGTTGCCGGATGCGTCGCTCTGCCGCGACGCGGCTGCAGACGTTCGATCAACTCCGCCAGCTGCCGTGTCGTTTCGAACTGGCGCTGCTCGCGCTCGCGCGCGATCGCCCGCGCGAACCGCCGCGCATCGCGCTCGCCGCCCAGTTCCCAAAAAATCTTCGCCAGTGTTTCCGCGCTGGCTTCATTCACCAGGCGGGCCGCGGTCAGCTCCTGCCGCTGGTCCATCCGCATGTCCAACGGCCCTTCCCGCTGGAAGCTGAAGCCGCGCTCCGCTTCGTCCAGCTGCGGCGAACTGACTCCCAGGTCCAGCAGGACCCCGTCACAGCTCTCCGGCGGCACCCAATCAGCCAAGTCCGCATAGTTTCCGCGCCGCAACTCGAACCGCCCCGCAAATTCCGCCAGATTCGCCTTGGCGGCCTCAAGCGCCGCGCCATCGCGGTCGCCCCCATACAGCCACCCCGTCGGTGAGGTGGCGGCCAATATGGCTGCCGCGTGCCCACCCCCACCGACGGTGCCGTCCGCGTAACTCCCGCCGGAGACTACTCGGAGGGCGGTCAGCACTTCCGCTAGCATCACCGGTCTGTGGGTGTAGGTTGGCACCCCTCATCGGTCCTCACCCATTTACAGCTTGCCGGCGGGAAGAAGCTGGGTAATCGCCTGGCCCCAGGTCTCTTCCGGATTGCTGGCCTTCTCGGCTGCCGGCGCGGCCGACGCTAATTTGGACCTGGCCGGAATCACTTCCAGATCCGCGTCGCTCAAATCATTGCGCACCACTTTGACCCGATCCAACGACAGTTCCCCTTGCACCGGCGGTTTGGAAAACCGGGAAATGGCCGGTTTCGAGGCCTTGCGGGATGGTCGCGCAACCAACTCGCTTAACTTCCCTTTCCACCTGCCGAGCGGCTCGGCGGTCCTCTGCCAGAGCCCCCGGACGGGAATCCAGGCGCCGACATTGGGCCAGCTTCTAGCGGTCGCTGGCGCTTCGCGACTGACTGCCTCCGGCCCTGGTTCCGCCTTTCCCTTACTGCAGAATGGATTGGTCGTTGCCCCGAAATGTGGTAGCAGCCGTTGGCTGGTCAGTCGGTAGGGACTTTCCACATCTTTGAGGTTTGTCAGACACTTGCCGGCAGTTAACAATCGCAGCAGACTCATAGACTCATCTGTTAATCAATCAACTTGATGGCTTCCTGGGCCATGATGGTGTTCGAGGCGCTTAAGTTCTCGTAACGGTCGGGATTCCATATCTCAAAACGATTCAGCAGCCCGACTAGCACTGCTTCGTCTCTGATCCCCGCACTCTTGGCCATCTCTTCCGGCAGGCAAATCCGCCCCGCCTTATCGAGTGTCACTTGTTCAGACTTGCTGCCGATGAACCGTTTCAGCACGACCTTATTCGGATCGCTGTTTGCCATGGCATCTATGTCGCGCAGCATCTTCGCCATTTGCTGCGGCGGAAGCACCCGAAGGCAGCAGCCTTCTTTGGCGCTTGGCCACATTACTAGCGTAAACTCCGTACCCGGCTTCGTTGGCCGCCACTTGGCGGGAATCTGGACCCGCCGCTTGTGGTCCACCCCATGCCGGTACAGCGAATTGTAGTACGTTGGCTCGGTTATCTCTTGCTGATCCATTCTTATTCACAGTGGAACAGCCCAACCCCTCTGTCCCACTACGCCCCACTTTTTCACACTCTCCCCCACTTTGTCAACAAGTTTCACCACATTTTACTAAATAGTTATTCACAGTTTATTCCCTCCTGTGAAGGTCCGGGCTGAATCTACCACACCCCTGCAAATATTGGCCAGAACTAAATATTGCACATCCCGTGCCAGGGAGTCCTCACCAGCATGGCTGTTTAGAATGGGAGTGGCCGTCCCCACATTCCAACCCCGGCAGCCTCGGGTTGTCGCATACCCGCTTGTAACGTTGGAGTTTTGGCATAATGCTCTGGTCGAATGCGAGCAGCGGATTTCGACTTTGATCTCCCGCCGGAGTTGGTCGCGCAGACGCCTGCGCCGCACCGCGACCGGTCCCGCCTGCTGGTCCTGCATCGTCCATCCGGCCGGGTCGAGCATCGCAGCTTTCGCCACTTGGTAGAGCACCTGCGAAGCGGCGATGTCCTGGTGCTCAACGACTCTCGCGTGATTCCAGCCCGCCTTCACGGAACGAACGCTCGCACAGGCGGAGAATTTGAACTGCTGCTGCTCGAGCAGAATTCGGTGAATGACTGGTGGGCGATGCTGCGGCCAGGGAAGCGGGCGCGCGTGGGTGCCGAAATCCGATTGCGGGACAGGCGTGGCCGGGCCAGCGATGTTATTGCCACCGTGCTCGAAACGAATACGGAAGGCCACCGGCGTGTGCGATTCGCGGGCGCGCCAGACGTTGTCGGCCTTCTCGAAGTCCTCGGCGAAGTTCCGTTGCCTCCGTATATCGTCCGGCCGGACAGTTCGCGCCACGAGCAGGACCGCGAGCGTTACCAGACAGTATTCGCGCACCCAGCCGGCTCGGTCGCCGCGCCGACGGCCGGGCTGCATTTTACTCGGACCTTGTTGGACGAGATCTCCGCGCGCGGCGTGCAGGTCTGTTATGTCACCTTGCATGTGGGCGTGGGGACATTCGCCCCGGTCAAAGCCGCTACTCTTGCCGCGCACATCATGCACGAGGAACGTTACGAACTGAGCGCGGAGACTGCTTGTGCCGTCAACCGGGCTAAGGCTGCCGGGTGTCGGGTCGTTGCTGTGGGCACCACCACCATGCGGGTGCTGGAAACCCTTGCCGGTTGCGCCCCAGGCTCGGTGCCCCTTAATGCCGGCAGCGGCAAGACCCGCATGTTCATTCATCCCCCGTACGACTTCAGAATTGCCGACGCGCTGTTGACCAACTTCCACCTGCCTCGCTCGACGCTGCTAATGCTTGTCAGCGCGTTTGCCGCGCCGAACGACACCCGGGGCCGCGACCTGGTTCTCCGGGCCTATGCCGAAGCGATCCGCGAGCGCTACCGCTTCTTCAGCTACGGCGACGCGATGCTTGTTCTATGAAACGACCAGCCAAGACCCCTCGGCGCTCTGACCTTCTGCCGTTCGTGCTCGTCAACATGGCGATGACCGCGGATGGCAAGATCGCCACCGCCAACCGTGCCGTATCCTCTTTCAGCAGCCGGCGCGATCAGCAGCACCTGCTCGAACTGCGCGCAACGGCGGATGCCGTCATGGCCGGGGCGCGCACCGTGGACCTGAACGCCGTTCATCTCGGGCCTGGCCCGGCCAAGTACCGCCGCCTGCGCCTGCGGCGCAGCCTGGCCGAGTACAACCTGCGCATCATTGTCAGCCGCACCGGCAGCGTGAATCCAGCAGCCCGCGTGTTCCAGCGCGTGTTCTCCCCCATCATCATCCTCACCACTCGCCGCGCAACCGCCAGCCGGATCAGGCGCCTCGGCGCGCTCGCCGCCGAGGTGAAGATCTGCGGCCAAACAGAGATCAATTTCCACGCCGCCTTACGTTGGCTGCGCAAGAAGTGGAAGGTTAAACGCCTCCTCTGCGAAGGCGGCGGCGAACTCAATGACGCCTTGTTTCGCGGCGGCCTGGCCAATGAATTGCACTTGACCGTCTGCCCGAGGATCTTCGGTGGTCGGACCGCACCAACTATTGCGGACGGTTCAGGGGCGAAACGGCTCGCCGGGGCGGCCCGACTGGAACTCCAATCCGCGCGGCGGCGCGGCGATGAAGTGTATTTCGTTTATCGCGTATTACCGCGGATCACTTCGGATTAGTCATGAAGGTGCACGCGCTTTGTCTCCCGCAGTCGCCTGGACCTGGCGATAGGCTTTTTCACTCAGGACGCCTTACCGGCCGGAGAGGCGGCGGGATCGTTTTGCCGTCAGGTGGGTTCCAGACCTGCGCCGCTAGAGCGCTTCGACTAACTCTGTAGCCGCGAACGTGAGTTCGCGCCATATCATTTATTGCCCATACGAAGTGCGCCGACCGACATTGGCGGCCGCCCCGACGACCGGCACGGTCTATCGTTCAGGCCCGAGGCACCCGATACCCAGGCCAGCCACGGCGATGCGACGGTGCCAATCCGGCGGGACCCCGGTGTGGTTCCCATGGGGGTCGGCCCCCATGGGAACCACACCGGGGTATAACGGGTTTCACAGCGTTGTCGCACCGGGGCGGCTATTCGGTCCAGGACCAGCAGGCTTTTTGATGGATCGCGGTGCTAACTGTTGCATTTCACACCTGCGAGGGTGGGGCGCGGGCATTCTGCTCGCTTACACGGTTAGATTGCTCCAAGCGGGCAGGATGCCAGCGCGCCGGTATGTCGGCATTTCGTGCGGAACACGGAGTTTCAGGGCTGAGGATTCAGCAGGCAACTGGATTGGGTGCCGGAATTGGCTAAAGGAGGTTTCTGTCAGATTCCGGGATGTGGAACTCCTCCTCGAAGCGGGGAATTCGGCTCGTGAACCTCAGGGAGGGCCGGTCGGCAGAGGTTTAAACTCTTGGCCGGGACGGTATAGGGAACAGGATCGGAAACCCACCAGGCACGCTGTCGGGGCGGATCAGCGTGGGCGGAAGGTCAAGGTCCGGTCCTGACCGTTCAGGGCGACGCAGACGGAATCGGTGCCGATTTGCTTGCAAGTGATCCGTACGCGGCCCACGTTGGTGAGGACAAAGCCTTCTTCCCCGATTTCGAAGGTGCGGTTATTGATAATGGCCAAGCGTTTTTCTTCGGGACCGGTAATGCCCTTGAGTTCCAACTCCACCGGAGCAGGCGCCGGTACGTTCTTGGTGGGCTTGACTACCACCGGTTTGTGCAGGACTGATTGCGGGAAGAAAGGGTCACGGCCTTCCTGCGGGGTGTTGGGGACGCGAAAGATGGACTTGGGAGGCTCGGGATCTGCGGGGGCGGCCTTGGTCGCGGCCGACGCTGCTCCGGGCTTGACGGACGCGGTTTGGGCGGCACCGGCGGTGAGATAGGCCACGCAGAACAGCAGCGCGAGCGTCAGTGTCGGGATAGGAAACAGATGGCGTGAAGTTGGCATAAACGGGGGAAGCATCATGAAGGGTTGAGCTTGACCAGGGTCACGATCTCCATCTTGAACGCGAGGCTCTCCGCGCCGACCGTGGGCGAGAGAACGTTGGCGTCCAAGCTCAAATCCGAGAGGCGGATGTGGGGGAATTTGTTCTCGAAGTCCGCGATGAACTGGCCGAGGTTATGAAAGCGGGCAGTGCCGGCAACGGTCAGGGTGGCCTCCTTGTAAGGGAAATCAGGAAGCATCTTAACGTCCGCGGGCGGGCTTAGGTGGCTGTACTGGGGGATTTCCACCTTGTAAACAGGCGTATTGAAATTGCGCAGGGTGTTGATCACCCATGCATAGAGGTCGCCGGAGGCCACGTCGCTCTCCTCGGCCGCAAGCTTGGCTTTGGCCTCGTTCAGCTCGATCTGAATCGTTTCGGCGCGGCGGATGGAGTCGAGCACGACCTTGAGTTTATTGGCCGCGGCTTCCTTTTGTCTGGCCAGATTGGCCAAGCTCGCATACTGGCCGCGGATGAGGCCGAAGTAGAGCCCCGCGGCGGCGGCCAGCGCGAGCAGGAGGGCCAGCAGGAGCTTGTTGCGCTTATCTTTGGGGAGCTTGCGGATGTTCATCGTGTGCACTCCGGGTAGCGGCATTCGAGGGTGAAGGTTACGCTTCGTTTGCCATCGCGGGGGGAAACCTGGGGCGGCGCGAGGCTTTTGAGGCTGATGCCGTTGGTCCGGACAAGCGCCTCTTTGAAGTAGGGGTTGATGGCAAGCGCCTCTTTGTACTTGTTCAGGCCATCGCCGGAGTTGGCCGAGCCATCGGTGCCTTCCAGGGTCACCACAATTTTTTCCGTGGAGCTGGCGGGCTTGCCGGGGATGAGGGCGTTGTGCTCGTTAGTGCGCGCCTTGGTGCCCGCGACGTAGTTGTAGTTCTGTTCCAGGCGCAGCCGGAGCAAGTTGACATCTTCCACGGTGGTTTGTTGGAGGGCGTTGAGCAGTGTGCCGTTGAGCAGGCGCGTCGCGGACAACTTTCGCAGGGCGGCGAGCTTGCGGTTGATTTCGGCGGCCTGGTTCTGGTTGTCGAGGACGACCAGGTACTGGTTGGTGTGGGAGCTGATCTGGGCCTCGAGCTGGTTGACGTCGCTGCGGATGAGCATGGCCTTGAGCTGCAGGGAACTGCTCCAGACCAGGATGAGGACAATGGCCAAGGCAGCCAGCCAGATGACCCGCTTGACCGGGTCGCGACGGCGGGCGGCCTCGGCAGCCTGCTCTTCGGCGAGGAGATTAAGGCGGATTGGCATAGGTCGTATGCGGGGTTACAGGGCAGCCAGGGCGGCGCCCAGCGCGACAGTCAACTGCGGGGCGGCCTGCTCGATTTCCGCTGTTTGCTGGGCTGGCAGGTCCAACTGCAGGAACCCAGCGGGATTCAGCAGCTTGCAATCTACCATCAGCTCCTGCTGGAGCCGATGGGTGACAAACTCGGACTGCGAGGGCCCACCGGTCAACAGGACCTGGGTGACGGGCCGGTCGTGCTGATGTTCAAAGAAGTCAATGGAGGCCCGCAGCTCACGGCCGAGCGGCACCAACATGGATTCGAGCTGGGTCTGCACTTCGCCGGGCATGCCGATCTTGATGCCTTCCGCCTCGGCGTAGCTGATGCTGAGCGACTCGGCCAGGCTGTTGGTCATGCGGTCGCCCCCAATGCCCACCACGCGGCTCAGCACCAAATCGCCCTCTTTCGCAATGCAGATCGAGGTGTTCTTGAAGCCTAAATCCACCAGTGCCACGGCTTCCTTGGCGAAGGCGTCCGGCATCGCTCTTTCGAACGTGTTGAAGGGGCTGATCAGGCCGGGGACGATGTTCTCCGCGACCAGCCCGGCGCCCTTGCAACCCTGGAGGTAATCGTCAACGACCTGCTTGCGGGCGCCGGCAATGAGGACTCGATGCTTGGGCGGGCCCCCGGCATCTTGCGGCTTGCCGTTAGGCTTGGCCAGCGGGCCCTGATTGCAGACATGGCAATCGTAAGTGTGGCCGGGTAGATCCTGCTGGAGGTAGGATTTGGAATTAAGCTTGAGCACCTGGCGCATGTCACTGACCGGCATGCGGGGGAGGTCAACGTGGCGGACCTGCACATCGCCAACCCCGGCGGTGAGGGAGACGTACTTGGTTGGGGACTGGAGCGCCTGGTTAACGGCTTTGAGATGCTCGCTCAGCAACTCCGGGGGCAGGCTCTTCTCGCAGATCGGGGCGTCCAGGAAGGCATAGCCACGGAGGGCGAAGCCCGAGCCGCGGCGCGCCACGCACACCGCTTTAGTGGTGCGGCTGCCCAGGTCCACCGCCATTACCTGGTCTCGCTTCCGGCCTATTGCACTGTCAAAAAATGGCAGACCCATGCTCGTCTCTCGTACACTTTGCGACTTTGCTAAACGCCGCATGTTCTTATCACGTTCCCCAAAGCTGGCGCGGTGCGGCACGGCCCGCGCAGCCGTCCGGTCAAGGGGCTTTCCCTGCCCCGAAACGTGAACTGCTTCCAAGGGGCTACGAGAAAGCACATCCGGGGCCAAACCTACTTCCGCGGCGATCCGGCGGCTGCCGGGCCGGGCATCGCAGATGCGGGCGATTTCCTCATTTTGTGGGGGATCCTGGCAGCCAAAGCGCCCGAGGCCGCCACGCTCGCCGGCCACTTTTCGACGGGCTGTGAACTACTGCGAACAGGCCCTGAATGCGGGGCTGCGGGTCCGTTGCCAAGGCAAGTCCCGGGCAGGGCGCTGGGGATTGGGACGCTAGTGGAGTCCCAACGATCCGGGGCGTAAGCCGTCTAGGTGCAGTGGCGCGCAGGGCCAGACGAGGGGACCGAATTGCTGGTGAAGGTGGGCCGGAATAGCGAAGAAACCAGTTATTGGCTTGGCCGACGCCAGGCATCTAGCGGTCTTCCATTGGGATGGGGCCTAATGCCTGATCATTCGACGGTCGTGTCCTAAACGCAGACAAATAAGGAGAAAGCGCAAGGATAAAGTGCGGTCGAACACCCAAGGCAGGCATAGCGCCGGCGGACCTCGTCGTGGCGGTCGGTCCGCTGGGCACTACCTTCGCCTGTGCAGGGGACTGCTAACGAGGGGTTGGTTGTGTAATGCCGGTGGTTCCTTACCGCGCGGCCTCACATTCTGAGCCTGGAGACTTGCGTCATGCGGTGACGGCGATGCAATTCCGCGCCAGGCTCAGGTCAAGCCACTTTGCTGATTGGCATTCTTGATTCGGGCCGTCTCAATCGTCTCAACCTGGATGGGGATGGAGTCCAGTGGTTCCTCCACCGAGAAGAGCAGGTTGCTGTTCATGTGTACAGTCGTGGCCTTGGATTCGACCTCAATGTATAGAATATGGTCGCTGTTAATGACAATTTCTCCACCCTTATGGATGCGGTTCAGCTTGATGAGGGGCATAACGGAACGCAATTTGCCAAGCCGGGGACGATCTGCAAGCGTCTTTCGCCGGGGCTTCAAAGCGAAGGGCGCATCTTGCGCCCGGATCAGCGTGCCTAGCCCAGCCCGCACCTATGCCGCCGGGCAAGAAGTCCAGTTCTACGGCAGGCAGGATGCCCGCCGCTGCCGTGCCTGGAGGTGAGGGTGATACGATGCGCCCTCAAGCAAAGCGTTTCGCGCGGAGTTGCAGTTCGTCGAGAAACGCCTGGAGCAACGCAAATGTCTTTCCGCGCCATAGCGCGCCCAGGATGATGGGCGAGAAGTCCGGGAGGGGCACGGCTCGCACTTTGGGCGAGAGCCTGGCCTGGGGCACCTGCACCGAGATGCCAATCCCGAAACCGTTAGCGACGTAAGTCTCGACAAGCTCGATAGAACTGACTTCGAGGCTGGGGAACCAATCCACATTCAACCGGGCCAGGCCTTGCTGGAAGTTCTTGGTTACCGCTTCCGCCGCCGGGAGGCAAATAAGCGGTTCCTCGATCTTGTCCAGTTGCCAAAGCTGGTCCGCCGCCGTGATCCGGCTGCCCTTCTCAACCAGCAGGACGAGGGGCAGCTCGATCAGTATCAGCGAGTGCAGGCCCTGCGCGGGCTTCTTCTCAATCGCAGTCACCGCCAGGTCGAGTTCGCCCTTTTGGAGCAAAGCCTCGAACTCCTGGGGGTATCCATCACGCAGGGAGATCTTGAGATTCGGGAAGCGCCGGCGCACGCTTTGAAACAACTCGGGCAGATGTTCGCGCAGAACAATGGTGGAAGCGCCGATCCGGATGTGACGCGTTTTGCCGCCCTGCAGCTCGCCGGCAATCTGATCGAGGTTGGCGAAGAACGGCTGAATGAATTGGTAGAGCTTGTTGCCGGCGGGCGTCAGCGCAAACGGTCGCCGCTGGAATAGCGTCACCCCAAGAAATTCCTCCAACTGCGCGACCTGGCCGCTCACAGCCGGCTGCTGAATGCCGTAAGGAATGTTGCGCACCGCTTCAGTTATGCCGCCGTGGCGGGCAACGTAGTAAAACAGCTCCAGATGATGAATGTTCATGGCTTCTTGCTCCGGATCGAGCCGGACAAACGTTCATTGTCGCACAAGTGCGTGACGCAGCGTTGGTGCCTGGTCCAAAACCGTCGGGATCCTGACTCGCGGCAACTTGCGTCAAAGCCCTGGGGCACGCAACGTCTAATTCACGCCTGGTTAGGCCTGCCCTTCCCAATCACCCACCGGCGGCTTTTAGTGTGAGTCTGCAGGCTGGAAAGGCGACAAGTATAAGGTTGCGTTCTACCGGAAACATGATAGTTTAACCCGCGAGTTCGCGTAGCTGCCTGGAGCAGCCTGACGGATGGGTTTGTGCTCAACAGTATGTGTTTAACCATCAGGATTTTCGGTAAGCCAGCCTGGCCTGGTCATGCGACGTGAACCCTAGACAGCTCAATAAAACCGCCAATTCTATGAAGAACCTCCTTCCGCTCAGCTTATGGTTCGGCGCGGTGGCACTTTGTGCTGGAACCATGGCCGCCCACGGTGGCTACGTGACGCCGAGAATTCCACCCACCCCGCTCAACGCTGCAGCCAAATCCGGCACTGAACTGCGTAATACCCCCAATGGCCTAACCACAATCTGGTCCGTTACCAGCGTGAACGACGCCGGGCCTGGTTCGCTGCGCGAGGCCATCAGCAGTGCCGCCTCGGGCGACAGCATTAACTTCACGCTGCCGCTGCCGGCCGTCATTGTTCTGTCCAACACTCTGGTCATTGACAAGGACCTCGGCATCCTCGGTCCCGGTGCGGACGAGCTAACGGTCATGCGCAGCGACTCCCCGGGCACCCCGGAGTTCCGGGTGTTCGATGTTCAGGCGGGCGTTGTCGCTATCTCGGGGATTACCATTCGCAACGGCGTCGCTTATAGCGGCACGCACATCCACGATAATCTCGGCGGCGGCATCCTTAATCAAGGAACGCTGACGGTCACAGACTGTGTAATCACGGGAAATGTCGCGCCAACTACAGACTGGGGCACGAATGTCACCCCGAGCGTCTCGATCGGTTTCGGCGCCGGCATCTTCAGCTATCCCGGCAGCGAGCTCACGATTGCCAACACTACCATCAGCGGTAACCACGCCAGCGCCGCCGGCGGTGCGGTTTGCACCTGGTACGCCAACCTTTGCGTCGCCACCGGTTCCACTTTCAGCGGAAATTCAGCCGAGATGCAGGGCGGTGGGTTAAATCTCCAGGGGTTGAGTGGCAACCTGGAGAACTGCACGTTGAGCGGCAACTCCACTCCGCCGGACGGTCCGGGGAGCGCCTATTTGTTGGTGATATGGCCCGGTGAGACCGCCACGCTCAAGCTGACGGCTTGCACCATCTCTGGAAATACCGGCTCAACCAATGGCGCCTGCACCATCGCTTCGGTTTACGGCAACCCTGGTATCACCAATAAGCTCTTGTCCACCTTGGTCGCGGACAATGAGGGGCCCAACTTCTTCCTGGATGGCAACCCGGTACTGGTATCCCTGGGCCACAACCTGGACAGCGACGGCACCAGCGGCCTGGTGAACGGTGACAATGGCGACCTGGTGGGCACGGCGGCTGATCCCCTTGATGCCATGCTTGGGCCCTTGCAGGACAACGGTGGTCACACTTTTACCATACCGCTTCTGCCAGGCAGCCCGGCGCTTGACTCCGGCTCCTGCCAAGATGCCGGCGGAGCGCCGTTGGTCGTGGATCAACGGGGCTTCACGCGCCCGCAGGGGGGTGGCTGTGACATCGGCGCCTACGAAAGCCAGCCGCTGAACTTGATTTGTCCGCCGGGTGTGGTCGTTGAATTTATGAGCAGGACGGGGGCAGTGGCTTCCTACAGCGTCACCGTGACAAGCGTTTGCCCGCAAGTGACCACTGTGTCTTCACCGGCGTCAGGCAGCCTGTTCCCAATCGGGGTGACGCCGGTCCAGGTTCAGGCGACGGACAGTTGCAGCAACAGTGCCCAGTGCAGTTTTACGGTCACCGTGCTGGGCGCGTTCGGCGTCAAGTCCAACGTCCTGGCCGAACTCACTGCCTTGCGTGCCAGCCTTGATCTCAATCCGCTGCTCGCTTGGAAGTTCGACCTGGCTATCGATCACCTGGCGAAATCACTCAATCCCGCATATTGGATTGACCAGACTCATCTTCAGCCCCGAAAAGGCAATATCGCCATGCATGAAGAGATGCTGGCGGTTATTCTGCTGGAGTGGATCATGGCCTTGCCACACTGCCCGGTGGATCCGGGGGTGCTGCAGGACTTCATCAACCGCATCGTTAAGTGCGACCGGTTACTGGCCGTCATCTGCATCGAAGACGCTGCCAATGCGGGGCTCCATCCCAAGAAGATTGCGGAGGACCTCGCCATGGTCGCCCGAGGTGATCGCGCGGCCGCGCGCGGACACTTTGCCGTTGCCATCGAACACTATCGGAATGCGTGGCGCCATGCGCTCATGTTGCGGCTCCGATGCTTCCCCAATCCCAACGGCACGACCCGGGTGGAATTCCAGGGCAATAACTGCAAGTCCTACCTCATCGAACGGTCCACGGACATGGCCAACTGGGTGGTCGCGGGGTCATGCGTGGCGGACGCCGAAGGCAACGTGGTATTCACTGATCCCAGCCCGCCGCAGCAGCAGTTGCGGTTCTACCGGGCGGCCGAACAATAAGCACTGCCACCATCTCTTCGGCAATCAGGAATGCAGGGCCGGGCCTGTGATGGCCGGCCCTCGGTTGTCCATGAACCCGTCCACCCGGGACGTATCACCATTGGCCGGCGAGGAAGACAGAGCGACCCCCTGCGCTGCGTCTATGCCTGTGCGCCGACTGGTCCCGGGCGGCGGGACTTCTGGCTTCACGCGGCACTCAAAGACCAAGGCTTGCGCATTGGCCGCGAGAGCATCTTATCCGCCTCGGCATCATGTTCGAAGCGTTCAGCTTTCGGATCCCACTTCAGCTTGCGGCCCAAGCGGAGCGAGATGTTGGCGAGGTGGCACACCGTTGAGACGCGGTGACCTATATCCACTGGAAAGTAGGGGTCCTTACGGCTCTTCACGCACTTGAGAAACTCGTCCATCTCGCCTTCGGGGTTGGTGTAGAGGTGAATTTCGTTGGGGCCGATGACTGATTTCAGAATATCAGGTGAACTGGCTTCCAGTTCGCCGCGCCAGCCGCGGTTGCCTACCCAGCCGTCGCTGCCAATGAACTTGATGCCCGGCGTGCCCGGGACACAGGTCATGATTACCCCGTTGGCATACCGGTAGGTCACATCGTAGTCCTTTACTGTGTCAAAGAGCCCTTCCGTCCAGTGAGTCCCCTTGCTCTCGACCTCAACCGGCCCGCTGCGTTCGGTGTCATTGGCCCACTGCGCTGTGTCAAATAAATGCGCGCCCCAATCGGGTATGATCCCACCCGAGTAATCCCAGATCCAGCGGAAGTTATAGTGCACACGGTCCTTGGTGTAGGGTGCGTAAGGTGCGGGGCCAAGCCACATCTCGTAGTCAAGGTCGGACGGCACGGGCTGGGGTGTCGGATCGCCCGGGAAGGTGGGGTGTTTGGGGAGAATGACCTCGATCTTCCGGAGCCTGCCAATGCGGCCATTGCGCACCAATTCGGCCATGCGGTGATACATCGGCAGCGAGCGGTCTTCGGTGCTGGTCTGGAAGACGCGGCGATGCTTCCGGATGGTCTGGATGAGGATTTTGCCTTCGTCAATCGAGAGGGTGGGCTTTTCGCACTGCACGTCTTTGCCCGCGCGGGCCGCCATGACGCTGATCAGCGTGTGCCAATGGTCCGGTGTTGAGATCACCACGGCGTCCACATCCGGCCGCGCCAGCACCTCGCGGAAGTCCTTGGACATGGCGCAGTCCTGGTTGTCGTACACTGAATCAACAATGGCCTTGGCCTTGCGCATGCGCCAGCCGTCCACGTCGCACACCATGAGCACACGAGCGGCGGGGAGTTTGAGGTACTTGTCGAGGTTCCAGCCCAGGCCATGGCCGCCGATGCCGATGAACCCGACGTTGATCTTGCGGCTGGGCGCGTCGGCTCCCAGCACGGAGGCAGGGATTAAATAAGGCAGCGCCACGCCCGCTGTGGCGGTCCGCAGAAAGTTGCGTCTCGAAATTCGGTTCATGCTTGGGGATGAGGTTCTGGTCTTCGAAGATGGATATTAGCAACTACGCGCTTTCCTGGGCGACAGAAATCCGCGCTGCCAGCTGGCAAGCCGGCACAGACAACGGCGTTCGACCATGCAGCACGCCCTTGACTTTGGCCTGCTCAGTTCGGAAAGTGCGTCAGAGCCTGACAGCTATGCCATTATACGAATACGAGCTTTGCGACGGGAGCTGCGCGGCGTGCGGCGGGAAGTTCACTTTGCGCCGGCCGCTTTCCGCTGCGCCCCTGACCAAATGCCCGGCGTGCAAGAAGCCGGTTCGCCGTGTATGGTCGTCCTTCAATTCGCCCAAGAAGCTCTCGATTTCGGACGCGAAGAAAGCCGGATTCACCGTCCTCAAGCGCGTTAACAAAGGCGAATACGAGCGCCAGTAGGGAACACCTCCGGCCCCGGCAGTTTCCTCCGGCGTCTCATCGGCCTAGGGATCGGGCTTTACAATCTGAGGCGCGCCTTGAATATCGAGGACGACGACCGAGGCAGTGTGGTCCGGCGCGGCGGCGGGCAGATTATTGATGGTGATGGAGTTGTTTTCAGCGGTGAAGGTTAGCGGCCGGCGGCCATCGAGCATGTGGGCGCGCAAAGGAGTGTTGGCAATCCCCTGCAGCACGAGTTGACGGTTGGTCGGCCATTCATAGACGAAGAGGTAGAGGCGCGTGCGGTCCGTGACAGCCTTCCGGCGCAGGTTCTCGAAGGGCTGGGCGGAACGCGGCTGGGAACCGCCGACGTCCCTGGTGGCGGCGAATTGCTTCTGCGTGCAGCGGCCCCAGGGCGTTTGCTCGAACGGGCTGGCCTGCGTGCCATAGATCGCCTCGCTATTGGCCTTCATCCACTTGCCGATGTCTTGCAGGCGCTCGACGCACGCGGCGGGGAACACGCCTTCGGCGGTGGGGCCGACATTGAGCAAGTAATTGCCGCCTTTGCTGGCGCAGTCAATCAGGTTGCGAATGAGCGTGGTCGAGGACTTCCAGTTCTGGTCGTGTTTGTTGTAGCCCCAGTGGTTGTTCATGGTCATGCACGATTCCCAGTCCACGCCGGGGCCAAAGCCGGTGGGCGGGATCTCCTGCTCTGGCGTGCCGTAATCACCAACGCCCTCGGTCCCCTTGTCCATGCCGGCCATGCCCGAGCGGCCTTTGCCCACGCGGTTGTTGATGATGATGTCGGGTTGGAGGCTGCGCACGTAGTTGTAAAGATCCAAACCGCGCTCGCGCGTCCAGGGCTTCTCCCATTCGCCGTCAAACCACAAGATGCCGAGCGGGCCGTAGCGGGTGATCAGTTCCCTGAGCTGGGCCTTCATGTAGGCGACGTAACGGTCCATGTCGGGCGTGCCGCTGGCCTTGTCATTCCAGGCGCGGCGGGTGCCCCAGTCGGGGTGATGCCAATCCATGATGGAATGGTAAAAACAGAGCCTGATGCCGGCGGCGCGGCAGGTGAGGGCCAGCTCCTTGAGCGGGTCGCGCCGGAAGGGGGTGGACTTGATGCACCAGTCGGTCTGGTCGGAAGGGTAGATGCCAAAGCCGTCATGGTGCTTGGACGTGATCACGATGTATTTCATCCCGGCCTCCTTGGCGAGGCGGACCCACTCCCTGGCTTTGAACTTCACCGGGTTGAACTGAGCGGCGAACTGCTCGTATTGGGAGACGGGCATTTTGGTTTCTTCGAGAAACCACTCACCGTAATTCGTCTTCCCGTTCCACTCGCCTGCGGGGACGGCATAAACGCCCCAATGGATGAAGAGCCCGAACCGGGCTTCACGGAACCAGGCCATGCGGGCATCACGCTCGGCGGCGGATTCGGCGGCCAGGACAACCAACGGCGCCGCGGTAAGCGACAGAAGGGGCAGAAGGAACACGAGTTTTGTGAGCTTCGATGTATTCATAGCGGTCTACGGTTTGGGTTCGTAAATGCAGACCTACCATATCACAGAGCGAGTGGCGACTGCAAAGCTTGAACAGTCAGCACCATTGCTCGCGCGGTTCTGGCGGTGACGGAGAGAAGCGGGCTGGCTTGCCTGCGGTTGTCGGGCGTTGACTTGGCGCTGGCCCTTCCTGCACCGGGGCAACGCTGACCTGGCGGACGAGAAATCTCTACGGCGGGGTGCGAACTCGGTAGTAGCGGGGCGACGAACTGGCCGCTGCGCCAGTATCGGTAACCTGCATCGTGCCCCCTTCGCCCGAGAGGTTGTTGGTGAGGGTATTCCATTCGCCGCCAGCAAGGTTGGTTGTCCACAGGACGCGGTATTGGGCAAGCGGCATGCTCGAGAACCTCAACACAATATCCTGGCCGTTGTGCCAGACAGCCGTGATGTCCGGCGTCGCAAGGACCGTCTGTTTAATGGCCTGAAGCAAGGGCTCGCGCTGGCCGGCAGGTTGGGTAGAGCGGTAACCTTGTCCCAGTTCCCAGATCATGACGCCGCCCAGGGCACGGTTGCGGGCGTAGCTAACTTTGGCCTGGCAGGTATGCTCGTCGTCGTAGGAGATGAACTCGTCGTCAGCGGAGCCGGGATTATCAATGCTGAGGTAAGCGGCTTGCGCGTCCGAATCCCAATGGTAGATCATCGCATCGTAATATGTGGACATGATGGTCGCGTAGGAAAGCGAGCTGGTGGTCGGCGCCTCGGTCCAGCTTTGGCGCGGCAAGGCGGCGCCGCCCGTGGAGGTGCCTGAACCACCTGCCCAGCGTTTTCCGTAGAACGCGATGCCGATGCCCAGTTTGCTGGCGGCGACACCGGCCTCAAGAAAGTCATCTACCATGCCGTCGGCCGATGGGACCAGGCCGCCCGTGCTGGGGAACCGATAGCCCCCATCGTAAATGGGCGCGTTGAACCAAGTCACCCAGCCGGGCCAGGTGCCGGACAGGCTGTAGGTCATGAGGTTGATCTGGTCGAATTCACTTTGAAGTGCGGCAAACCACCGGGGCTGCTGGGCGGTGGCCACGGTGAGCAGCCGGCGTGGCTCAAACGCGTTCAACGCCAGACGCAGCTCCTTGACGAAATTGGTGTATTGGTTGGCCTCGGAGGTGTTGAGTGGCTCCCAGTCAATGTCAATGCCGTCATAACTGTAAGCGTCCATGAAATCCAACAGGTTCGCGATAAAGGTCGCCCGGTTGGGACTGGCCGTCGCCCCTATGAAACCGCCCGAGCCGCTCCCGGCGACGCTGATCAGCACCGGCCGGCCGGCCGCGTGGGCTTTAGTAACCACGTCAATCGAGCGGGCGGGGGTCATGCTGTTGATGCTTGTGTCAATGCTGCCGTCGGAGTTGGGAGCAATGGAGAAATGGATGACATGTGTCAGCGCACTGAAGTCAACCTGCGAGGCAGGCATGGCAGCCTGCCGGTAAGCCGGATAATAACCCGTGGTCCACACACCTGCCCAGGCCGGGGGAAGCAGAAAGCACAACGAGGCGGCGAGCGTAAACCCGACCGCAGCGTGGCGGAGGAAGGCTGCGCCGAACTGCATGCCCACTCTTTTACCAGAACTGGGGGCTGGTGTCGAGGTAACTTTGCTGCGGGGCTAGTTGGGCGAAGGTTGAGACGACGAGGACAATTCAGGTTCGGGCTGGACGAGCGGGATGACCAGCGCATTGGGCTGGAGGTGCTTCTGTGCGACAGCCTTGGACTGTGACGGGGTAGCACGTTCGTAGCGGGCGTCTTTGCTGTCGGTGTAGTTGATAATTACGTCGCACCGAGGAAACTGGGAAGCACTCCCTGATCGTCCAGCACACCTGCCGTTACGCGGCGGAATGCAGAATGGCGAAGCGGGACGCATCGCCCCCGAGATGGGGCGGACCAGTTCATCCGGCATGCCTCCGGGTTGACCCGCCGGTTTTGGCCTACTTGCGCCCGACGACCGGGCGGCGGACGGCCATCGGGCGGGCGGCCTGGGTGGCGGGCTTGAGTTCCTTTGCCGCCAGGCCAAGGGCTTGGTCAATCACGCGCTCGGTGTCGCCAGGGCCTTCGGGGCTTTCCTGGTTGAGCAGGATGCGGCCGTCGGGGCCAATCATGAGGTCGTCGGGGGCGCCGGTGACGCCGTAGGAGGCGGCCAGTTTGGAGCCTTGGCCGATGCGCGCCTGGGGGGTAGTAAGTTTGTGCGTGGCGACGACGTTGCGCAGTTTGGGCTCGGAATCATCCATGGCGAGGTCGAGGAGGACGACGCGGTCGCCGTATTTCCGCTTGATGTGGTCGTGGAAGGTCTTCATGGCGGGCAACCCTTTGACGCAGGGGGTGCACCAGGTGGCCCAGAAGTGGAGGAGGACGACTTTGCCGCGCTGTTTGGAGAGTGTGAAGTTAGCGCCGTCGAGGGTGGTGACGGTGAAATCAGGGGCGAGGGTGCCGGGCTTGGGATGAGCGGAGGCGGTGGCGGTGCTGCCGACGGCCCGGTCCTGGTCCAGCGCGAAGGCATAAATGTTGGGCAGGTTCGAGCGGAGGCGCTGCCTGGCGGCCGAACTGAAGTTGCCGGCAGAACGGATGGTCAGATGCCGCAGCCCCTTAAGGCCCTCCAAGTGCCGCAAGCCGTCATCGGTGAAGCTGCCGTTGATAGTCACGAGATCCAGCCGCGGCATGTTGGCGAGGACGGCCAAACTGCGGTCAGTCAGACCGGAGCCGCCGAAGACGAGACGGTCGAGGGCGGTGAGGCCGGCGAGGTGGGCCATGCCGGCGTCGGTGATGCCCTGGCCTGCGCCCATCTGCAGCCATTTTAGCCGCTTGAGGCCGGCCAGGCAGGCGAGGTCCGCATCACGGAAGGTCGAGCCCTTTTCCGTGAAGATCATCAGGTATTCGAGCTGACTCAGCCCCCCGATCTGCAGCGGGGCGCCGGCCTGGCCGAGCGAGTGAACCCGCAGGTTGGTGAGGCGGTCCAGGGAGTTCAGTTTGTTCAGGCCCCCGATTGTTACGTCCGAGTCGCCCATCATGGTCAGGTCCTCCAGGGCTTTGAGCGCGGTGAGCTTGGCCAGGCCCTCGTCGCTAACCGGGCAGCCGAACAGATTCAGCGACCGCAGGTTCACCAGTTGCGCGAGGTGGGTCATGGCGGCATCTGTCACGCCCGGGCCTGCAAGGCCCAACTCCTCCAGTGACCTCACCCGGGCTAGCTCCTTGATGCTCTTCTCGGTGTAAGGGCTGAGGTAGCTCTTTGGATCGTTCCATTGGGGCATTGGCAGTTCCAGACGCTTGAGCCTGGGCAGTTGGGACAGGTTGATCACTCCCTCATCGGTTAAGCCATCGGCGCACAGGCTGACCTGTTCCAGCGAGGGTATCGCCTTCAAGTGGACGGTTGCCGCATCCGTGATCGGCGGGTTCTTGCGGTCGAAGTCGCGCTTTCGCAGGTTCACGGCCCGCAACGAGGGCAAGGACTTGAGGTATTCCACGCCGCGGTCGGTGACCTTCGTGTTGCACAGGTCGAGCACCTCCAGGCCGGCATGACCGGTCAGGTGCGCGAGGCCGGCATCGGTGATGCTCTCGGTCGGCACGAAGGTCTTGAGCGATGCGATCTTCCTGACCTGGAGCAGCGCGCCGTCGTTCAGGAAGTCCCCCCACAGGCTCAGATAGTGGAGCCTCGGCTGTTTCGCCAGCACGGCCAGTCCGCTGTTGCTGATCCTGCCGCCGCCGATGCTTAGCTCCTCCAGCGCGGCTAGTCTGGGCAGCGCCAGGAGCCCGGCGTCGGTGAGTTGATTGCGCGCGAGATGGAGCCTCTTGAGCTGTGGCAGCGCTTCCACCAGCGCAGCCAGCCCGGCATCGGTTAGCTGATCCGGTGCCTCCAACAGTTCGAGCGACTTCAGGGCGGCGAGTTGTTTCAACGCGCGAGGGCTGAAGAAGGGCATCTTCCCGTCCGCCGTGTGGCTCCTGGGAAACCTCAGGACTCTCAGCCCGGTGAGCGATGTCACGTGCGGCAGGCAGGCCTCAGCGGCGTCTTCGTCGAGGCGCAGGTCGTACAAGGCGTCCGGGTGTAGCTGCGACAGCGCAGCCACATTGCTGCCGGTGGTCTGCCCGAGCGCCAACCGCACTCGCTTGCCGGCCGGCACCGCCACTTCGCCCGAGGCTTCGCCCAGATACTCCCACTTCATGTCGGTGCCATCAATCCAGTGGTGGTAGTCCTTGATCTTGCGCTGGATGGTCTCGTCCAGCATGTAGAGCATGCCCAGCGAGCGGTCGGGCGGGAAGTGGAGGCTGCGGGCAGGTGTCGTGGTCTCGGCGGCTTCGGCCAGGCAGCAGCAGGCGACGACCGCAGCGGTGACGGCGTGGAGGGTGACTCGGTTCAGCAGCAGGCTTCGGATTCGTTTCATAGGCAACAGAGTTGTTCTACACCTATCAAGTCGAAGCCGGGGGTGAGATTATTCATGATCCCGTCCGGTTCGGAGCTTACGACGGGCGGCGTCGAGAACGGAATCGGTCTTGCCGATGAGATCCTCGGAGGTCGGTTCGAGCAGGACATCAGGCTGGATGCCGTTGCCGTCGTAGAGAGCACCCCCGGGCTGGAAGGAGACCATGGAGGAGAGGTGGACTTGGATGCTGGAATGGCGCAGCCGGAACGACTGGAAGCGTCCACTGCCCCCACCGCTCGGGGTGCCCATCAGGGTCACATTGTGCCGGCCTTTGAAAGCGCCCAGAAAGATGTCGGTGGCACTGAAGTTGGCGCTGTCCATGAGAATGATCACGGGCTGGCGGTAATGGTAACACTCCGGGCGGGTGGAAGGGCTGAGGACGAAGTAGTGCCACTCACTGAATTGGCCGCAAGGCAAAGGCCAGGCGGGAACGAATCCACGCGCGAAGGTCTGGATTGCGGCGCGTTCGGCCTGCGACCAGCCGTCCCAGTCGGCTGGATACAGCCAGCGGCCCTCGAGCACGTTGTAGGCGTGGCCCACGCGGTAGGCGGCGACATTCAGCACCTGCGGGGGAGCGTTCGGAGCCAGGAAGAAGGGGAAGAGGGTGCGCAACGGCGCCCGGCTGCCACCACCGTTGCCGCGCAGGTCAATGACCAGACCTCGGGTGTCCCGGAGAGTTCCCATGGCGGACACCAGCCCTTCGAGGAACTGCGGACTGTCCGACAGCCATGGGTAGATCTGGAGGTAGCCGATTTCGCCGGGCAGGATGCGAGCCAGGGGCAAGGCGTCGGAGCCCCCTGGGCGGCCGGTTCGGGAGGTGTGGCGCTGGTTGCTGAGCGGCAGGTTCAAGGTGTGTCGGCTGGCTCCATCAGCCGACTCCAGCTCGACTTGCACGCAGTCCGAGGGCGGGAGCAGGAGTTCCTTCCGAAGGTATTCAATATCGCGCAACCGGCCGAGGCAGGCGCGGCGGCTGAACTGCGGCGAGCCCCGGGCAACCGTTGGACGGGCGACCTGGAGCCATTCCTCCAGCAGCCGGCCATCGAGCTTGCGCAGGAAAGGGTGTTGCTCATCGAGGAAGCTTTTGCGGTCGCCGCTGAAGGCAACCAGACGGCCTTGGGATTCGGCGACCAGGAACGGCAAGAACCTGCCGCGCATTGTCTCCAGGGCGGGATCGCTGACCAGAGTGTGTCCGTCACCGAAGAGGGCGAGCAGCTTGTGCAACTGGAGCGCGAACGTGCCACGCGCGATCCGATCTGGCAGGGCGGCGCGGATGCTGTCCAAAGCGGCCCGGTAGTCCACCGATCTGAGCGTCAGGTAGGCGTAACGATGTTCCAGCAGCCACTCCAGTTCATCGAGGTCTTCTTCGGCTTCCCGGCGGGTGAGCCACGCATTGCCGGGAAATGAGAACTCGATGCGCCGTGTGAGCGGCACGAAGGCGTCCGCCACGCCGTCGCGGTGCTGGCGGTCAACTCGCTCGGGGGGCGAACAGCCGGTGGAGACCAGCCAGCAGAGCAGACCCGCCCGCGCCAAGGCTGAAGCCGGACTATTCGATCGGAGAGTGGAGCTCTGCCTGGTCAATCCTAGGGCCTCACCCCCTGCCGATTGGCGGAGGCCGGGCTGCGGTTCGTGTTGACGATGGGGGCAACCCCCTTGCGTTGGGCAACGACCGCCATCCGCTTGCCCGCAGACGCTTTGGGCACGGCCGCAATGCCAGTGCTCGGAGTCGCGGGCGTGGCCGAGTTGGAGGCCGACGGCGAAGGCGGATTAACGGTCCGATACACCACATATCCGCTCGCGCCGGTCAGGGCGATCAAGGCGGCGGCGGCTACCTTGATCTTGAGGGCGCCGAGGGCGGTCTTGCCGGCAGCGCCAGCCACCCCGGCGCTGAGGGCGCTCATTTTGCCCAGCTCCGCCATCACGGAGGTGGGCAGCGCTGAGCCCGCGGAGCTGTCCAGGAGCCCACCCAGCACAGTGGCAGCGACCAGCACACCCTTGAGACGCAGCCGCTCACGCAGCGCGGCCAGCGCATGCTCGACGCGGCGGGAAATCGTGGGCTGCGACACGCCATCAGCCGCCGCAATCTCGACCATCCTCTCGCCTTTCAGAAAGTGCCGGATGATGAGGTCGCGCGAGGGCGCCTCCAGCTCGCCCAGGGCCTCGTCCACCAGGGGGGAGATGTCCGCCCAGGAATCGGTCTCGACGGCAGCCTGGGCGGCGTAAGCTTCCTCGCGGCGGCGGCGGGAGCTGTCGCGGCGGACCAGGTCAATCGCGCGGCGGGTCGCCACCTGGTGGAGCCAGCCGCTCAGGGAACCTGTGATCCGGCCGGCGTTCTGGAGCAGTTGGAAGAAGGTCTCCTGGGCGACATCGGCGGCGTGGTGGGCGTCGCCGGTGATGCGGAGGCCGGTGCCGTAAACCATGCCCCCGTAAAGACGGACGATGGCAGCGAAAGCGTCGGCTTCCGGGCCCCCCGTATAGGGCTGGAGCGGGACGGCTCGGCTGCTGGTCAGGTGCGCGCCCATAAACCGTGTCGGCATGGTAATACACCGTTAGGTCGGAGGCGAGGGGAGAATTATTCACGGAGTAATCCCTCAGTTTCGGTCGGGGTGATGAGTTCGTGGCACCGTTCAGGGGACTGCCCTGCCTTCGCTAAGTAGCGCAATTCATCAATATAATCCCCTGTTCCTGGACCGACCAGCGGCCCCGGTGCGACAACGCTGTGACACCCGTTATGGCCCGGTGTGGTTCCCATGGGGGCCGACCCCCATGGGAACCACACCGTAGTCCCGCCGGATTGGCACCGTCCCAACGCCGTAGTTGGCATGGGCTTGGGGTGTCTCAGACCTGGGGGAAGGGCGGAGCCAGTAGTTGGGGCGGCAGTCGGTAGGCGTGGCCGGATACGCCCGGTGTGCGGCGAATTTGTTGAGCTGACCTGCCCGGGGAGACCATTCTGACCTATACTGGCCGGTTGGATTCTGCGCTATGGGCAGGCAATCAAGGGATGCTTCGGCATACTGTTCGCAGCACCTCCGGTCGGCCGCGGCACACTCCAGCAGCAGCCGTTGCTCGGCAGCCGCCTGGCAATCTGGCCAGACGCCCCCCAGCCTCGCGGTACCGTGCTCAACTATGCGGCGCACCGCCAGGTCTCGATGCCGGAGCTTGTCCAGCATCCGTCCCACAGTGCTTTCGGCTCCGCCACGAGCAATCCCAGCCATAAAGTGCCTTTTCGAGCTGTGTTGTGGAATATTGTGCGCACGACGGTCCCGCAACGCGAGATTAAGTGGAGGCGGCCCGACCTTCCGGTTTGTCCTCCGCGTGCGGGGAGCGGGTGCGGGCGCCACTGGCCTTGGCCCGGGCGGTGTGCTCCGGCTGCGATTACGACGACGAGGTCGAGCCGGACTGAGAATCAGGCTGGACGAGGGAGATGACCAGCGCGTTGGGCAGGAGGTATTTCTGCGCGATGACTTTGAGCTGGTCGAGGGTAACCGCTTCGTAAAGGGCGTCTTCGGTATCGGTGTAGGCGTAGCCGAGGCCGTAAAGTTCGTCCAGGGCGGTGGTTGTCGCGAAGCTGCCGAGGTCCTGGCGGGCGATCTTTCGCTGGCCGATGATCTTGGCCTTGGCGCGCTTGAGTTCTTCGGCGGTGAGCCCTTCGGCGCGCAGGAGGTCGGCTTCTTTGAGGAGTTCAGCTTCCACCAGGGCGGCCTTTTCGGGCGCGGTGCCGGCGTAAAAGGCAAAGTAGCCGGGGGCGAGGCCGACGACATTTTGCGCGCCAACGTAATAGGCCAGGCCAAGCTTCTCACGGATGCGCAGGAAAAGGCGCGAGCCAAGGTCGCTGCAGGCTTCGTGCAGGAGGTCCAGCGCGTAACGGTCGGCGTCGCGGACGGTTGTGCCCTGGTAGCCAATGACGAGAACCGCTTGCTTCTTGTCGCGGGTTTCGCTGACGCGGCGCGGAGAGGTGAGAGGAGCGAGGGGCGAAGGGCGCGCTTGTTCCGCTGCCAGGGAACTGGCTTGCCAGGACGCGAAGGACTTTTCGACGGCGGCTTTGACTTGGGCGGTCTGGATGTCGCCGTAGATGGCGAGGACGCAGTTATTGGGGCGGGCGAATTGGGCGTGGAAGGATCTGAGGTCGGCGACCTGGATGTTCTGCACGCTGGACTCGCTGCCAAGGGCGTCCAGGCCGTAACCGGTGGGGCCGAACAAGGCGCGGCGCATGGCCAGTGAGGCGCTGTGGAGCAGGTGGTCCTTCTGGTCGCGTATGGCGGCCAACTGGACCTCGCGCTCACGCTCCAGCGCCGGGGCGGGGAAGGCGGGGTTCAGCAGCGCGTCGGCCAGGAGGTCCAGTCCGGTTGAGAAGTCGCCGCTCAGGACCTCGGCATTGACGCCGAAGCTGTTGTTGCCGCCGTAGCTGTCAATGCTGCCACCGACGGATTCGATTTCGCGGGCGATGTCCTCGGCGGAACGGCGCGCAGTGCCTTTGAGCAGCAGTTTGCCGGTGAGCTGGGTGAGACCGTTGTTGTCGGCGGTTTCGGCCAGCACCCCGCCTTTGAACACAGCGCGGAATTCGACGAACGGCAGGCGGTGGTCTTCCTTTACGAGCAGGCGCAGGCCGTTGGCGAGCTCGATCTTCTGCACGGGATGCTCGCGGAAGGTCTCGCTGGCGGCGACCGGCCTGGGCGCGGTCCCCTCGGGCAGGAGCGAGTAGAGCGTCCGGTTTTCCGGGGTGAGGTAATCGCAGGCAACGCGCTGAAGGTCATCGGGAGTGACGCGCTTGACGGCAGCCAGGTAGCGTTCGGAGAAATTCAGGTCGCTGGCCGCGAGCCAGCTGCCGCCGAGGTCTTGCGCCTGGCCTTGCATGGTCTTGCGGGCGGCGAGCGTGCCGGAGATGAATTGCTTGACCGCTTTGTTCAGCTCGTTGGCGGGGACAGAAACCGCCTTCATCTTTTCGACTTCGTCCAGCAGGGCGTTGCGTGCCGGGGCGAACTTGTCCGGGTCCACCATGGCGCTCAGGCCAAACAAGCCGGGCTGGCCGGGGCTGTAGGTCCAGGCGTCTACGGAGTGGACGAGGCCCTTCTGCTCGCGCACCGACTGGTAGAGGCGGGAGCTGCGGCCATGCCCGAGCAAGGCGGCCAGCACGTCGAGGGCCGGCACGTCCGGGTGCCGGAGTTCGGGGATGTGCCAGGCGACGTGGAAGTGGCCAAGCTCGATGGGGGCTTCCTCGATCACCTCGCGCGGGGCGGTCTGCCTGGGTTCCTCGGGCAGCACTTTGGGCGGCAGGGCGCGGGCTTTGGTCTGTGAGTAGGCCGCGCGGATTTGGGCGACTACCTCGTCCGGTTTTACATCGCCCGCCACGACGTAGAAGACGTTGTTGGGGGCGTAGTTCTCGTGGTAGTAGCCGCGGATGTCGTCGGGCTTGAGTTCGTTGAAGATGTCCGGGTAGCCAATGACGGTGAGGCGATACGGGCTGCGGGTGTAAGCGGTCTCGAACAAGCGGCGGCCGGCGCGGCGGCCGGGGTCGTCGGTGTTCATGTCCATTTCGCGCAGGATGACTTGCTGCTCCCTGGCCAGCTCATCCGGCGGCAGGGTAGCGTTCTGCATGATGTCGCACAGGACGTCGAGGGCGACCTTGGCGCCGGTGTTGGGCACGTCAATATGGAACACGGTGCGGTCGAAGGAGGTGTAGGCGTTCATGTAGCCGCCCGCCTCCTGCACTTCCTGGTCAATGCGACTGCCGGGGCGCTTGGTGGTGCCCTTGAAGAGCATGTGCTCCAGCACGTGGGAGAGTCCCGCGCCCAGCCACTTGCCCTCGTGAATGCTGCCGGCCATGCACCAGGCCTGGGCCGAGACGACCGCCGCGCTATGGTCCTCACGCACGATGATGGTCAGCCCGTTGTCGAGCGTGGTCAGCGTCACGCCCGGCGGGATGGCGGGGATAGCGTCCGAGCTGGGTGGGTTATGGGGCATCCCGCCGCGGCGCTAAGGCTTGGCCTTCGGGGAGTGAACGGTTTGCTTGCTCCCGGGCAGGAAGGGTTTGACGAATGCCTCGTCGAAGTCGTAGCCGTTCTCGAAGTCGGCACGGCTGTCGGTCTTAGTCTTCGCCAGCCAGTCCACCTCAACCATGTTGAAGACGATCTCGCCGAAATCCAGGCAGCGACGAATGCCCCATTCTTCGAGCACTGTCTTGGCCATCGGCCCGAACTGCTCGAGGGCAAACGAGCGTATGCCGGCCAGCAATTCCTGGCCCGTGACATGGCGGATACGACCGCGCGCGTCCTTGGCAATGTTCTTCTGGGTGTAATCCAGGGCTTCGCGGATAAAGAAGTACGCATCCCGCGGGTAGCGAGAGTCTTTGGCTTCAATTTTGGCTAACGCCTGTTCGAATGTGACTTCTTGCATGTTACGGTTGTGACACTTCGGTCGCTTGAACCGGCGGGTGCGCTGTTCGATACGTCTTTACAGCCCAACCGGCCAGGAGCAAGGCCAGAACAATGCATAGCACCATTTGCTCCTGTTTGGTCAAGCGATGCACGCGCGGGAATATAGTAGGGAGCGGTTAGTTTTACAATCGCATAATCCAATCCGAATCCGCGGGCGGCCCTGCCCGTGCAGCGCCTGCGGACGGCTGGCTTCAGGGCTCAGGTCGCCACGATGTTTACCAGTTTCTTCGGCAGGACGATGACTTTCCTGATCGTCTTGCCTTCCAGGAAGGGCTTCGCCTTGTCCGAAGCTCTGGCGGCAGCCTCGAGGTCGGCCTGGGAAGCACTGGCGGGCATTTTGATGACGTCACGGAGCTTGCCGTTCACCTGGACGGGGATTTCGAGCGTGTCCTCGATGAGGAGGGCGGGGTCGAACCTGGGCCACGGAGCATAGGCGAGGGTCAAGGAGTGTTGCGTGCTGCGGGTTGAGTGGAGCTTGGCCCAGAGTTCTTCGGCCAGGTGTGGCGCGAAGGGTTGGAGGAGGATCAGGAACTCGCTCAGGACGGAGACCGGCTTTGTTTCCCAGGTCATTGCTTCATTGACAAAGACCATGAGGGCGGAGATGGCAGTGTTAAAGCGGAGGCCGTCCAGGTCCTCGGTCACCTTTTTGATGCAGGCGTGGAGCGCCTTAAGCTGGGCTGCGGCGGGCTGGCTGTCGGTGATGCTGGAGGCGAGGCGGATGTTCTCCAGCAGCTCCAGCCCCCGCTGCGGCTCGGCGGTCAGGCCCTGCTCGAAGTCGGTCTCGCTCTGCTCGTCCACGAACAAGCGCCAGGCGCGGCCGAGGAAACGATAGACGCCTTCCACACCCTTGGTGCTCCAGGGCTTGACCATTTCCAGGGGCCCCATGAACATCTCATAGAGCCGGAAGGCGTCGGCGCCGTACTCGACGAGGATGTCATCGGGGTTGATGACGTTGCCGCGTGACTTGGACATTTTCTGGCCGTCCTCGCCGAGGATCAGGCCCTGGTTCACCAGCTTGTAGAAGGGCTCAGGCGTGGACACATGGCCGAGGTCGTAGAGCACCTTATGCCAGAAGCGGGCGTAGAGTAAGTGCAGCACGGCATGTTCGGTGCCTCCGACGTAGAGGTCCACGCCCTGCGGCGTGTAGGTGCCGACGTCAGTCGGCGCACTCTGCTGGGCAGAACTGGTCAGCGCGGACTCAGGTACGCGGCTACCCATCCAGTAACGCTCCGCGTCGGAGGCGCACATAGCCCTATCGTTTCGAGCGTCCAGGTAGCGGAGGTAATACCAGCAACTGCCGGCCCATTGCGGCATGGTATTGGTCTCCCGCGTTGAGCCATCGGGGAGGTTGACCCAGTCCTTCGCGCGAGCCAGGGGTGGCTGGCCGTCGGGTGTGGGTTTGTAGTCGTCGAGGGCGGGCGGCAACAAGGGCAAGGCGGATTCGGGCAGGGCTTCGTGATAGGGCTGCCCGTTTGACCCGATCTTCCAGATGATGGGAAAGGGCTCGCCCCAGTAGCGCTGGCGGCTGAAGAGCCAGTCGCGGAGCTTGTAGTTGATGGTCTGCTTGCCGAGCTGTTTCGATTCCAGCCAGGCGGTGATCTTGCGCTTGGCCTCGGGGGTCGGCAGACCGCTGATGGCGATATCGGGGCCGGCCGAGTTTACCGAGATGCCGTCCTCGACGTAGCCGCGCCAGTCTGTGCCCGGCGGCGGTTCGACGACCTGGACGATGGGCAGGTTGAACCTGGTGGCGAACTCGAAATCGCGCGTGTCGTGCCCCGGCACGGCCATGATGGCGCCGGTGCCGTAGCTGATGAGAACGTAGTCGGCGATCCAGATGGGTATCTTCTCCCCGTTTACGGGGTTAATGGCATAGGCGCCGGTGGGGACGCCGGTCTTCTCCTTGGCCAGTTCCGTGCGTTCGAGGTCGCTCTTCTTGGCAACCTCAGCCTTGTATGCCTCCACCGCCTGCCGCTGTGCCGGGGTGGTGATGGCGTCCACCAGCCGGTGTTCGGGCGCCAACACCATGTAAGTCGCGCCGAACAGCGTGTCCGGGCGGGTTGTGAACACGCGGATGACCTCCGTGGAGCCAGCGACGAGGAAGTCCACCTCCGCGCCTTCGGAACGCCCGATCCAGTTGCGCTGCATTTCCTTGAGCGAATCGCTCCAGTCAATGGTGTTCAGGTCCTCCAAAAGGCGCTCGGCGTAGGCGGTGATGCGCAGCATCCACTGGCGCATCGGCTTGCGAGTGACGGGAAAACCGCCCACTTCGCTCTTCCCGTCCACGACCTCCTCGTTGGCCAGCACGGTGCCGAGCTGTTGGCACCACCAGACGGGGGCCTCGGTGACGTAGGCCAGGCGCCTGGAGTCGCGGTAGGCGCGGCGCCTCGATTCAAGGTCCGCGGGCGGGACGCCCGCTGGACCGGCAGGCGGGACGCCTGCCCTACTTTCGAGCTCCGGAGGGCAGGGGAGGGTTGCGATGGGTTCGGCCTTGTTGGTCCGGGGATTGAACCACGAGTTGTAGAGTTGGAGGAAGATCCACTGCGTCCAGCGGAAATACTGTGGGTCAGTGGTGTCAACTTCCCGGCACCAGTCGTAGCTGAAGCCGAGGCTCTTGATCTGGCGCTTGAAGGTCGCGATGTTCTGCTCGGTGGTCCGGCGCGGATGCTGGCGGGTTTTGATGGCGTATTGCTCGGCGGGCAGGCCGAAGGCATCCCAACCGATGGGATGGAGGACGTTGTAGCCGAGCGCGCGGCGGTAACGGGCGAGGATGTCCGTCGCGGTATAGCCTTCCGGGTGGCCGACATGCAGTCCCGCCCCGGACGGGTAGGGGAACATGTCGAGTATGTAGAACTTGGGCAGTTGCTCCGGCCGGGCATTACTGTGGCGCCGGGCGAACGGATGGTTTGCGGGCACAGTTTCTCCCGGGTTCCATGCACGAAAGGCCTGCTGCTGATCCCAGCGGTTTTGCCATTTGGGTTCGATCAGGTGAAACGGGTATTGTCTGCGTCCGGACGCCATAGGGGCGGGAATATTGCGCAAAGAAGGCATGCAGACAATGGAAGAATTCACCACTCAGCAATCCCTCGGCCTGGTAGGGCCCTTTCGCCGGAAGCGCCACCGTTTGGCCGCCTCGCCGAGGCGGCCTCCCCCAAGCCCGAGGCACCCCACGCCCCCGCCAGCGACGGCTTTGGGACGGTGCCAATCCGGCTAGGCTACGGTGTGGTTCCCATGGGGGTCGGGCCCCATGGGAACCACACCGGGCTATAACGGGTGTCACAGCGTAGTCGCACCGGGGCTGCTATCCGGTCCAGGAACAGGGGGCTAAATTGATGGATTGCGGTGCCATGGACCCGGAAATTTACCCGCTTCGCACGTTCGGAGCTTTATTATTGGCCGACTCACCCCTAGTCTGGACTCACATGGTGATATTGGTGATAGCGACGCGCAACCGGCATAAGGTGCAAGAGATACGAGCGATTCTCGGGGAGCATATCCGGTACCTGACGCTGAATGACCTTTCAAATCCGCCGGAGGTGGTTGAGGACGCCGGGACCTTTGCCGGCAACGCGACCAAGAAGGCGGTGGCACTGGCGAAGTGGCTGGCGGAAACCCACGGCGCGCGAGGCGGCGCGCCAGACGGCGAATTACACGTGCTGGCGGACGATTCAGGCCTGGAAGTAGATGCCCTGGGCGGCGCGCCGGGGATTCATTCGGCGCGATTTGCGGCGCTGGACACCGGCGTAGCGGGCAACTCCTCGACCGCCGACAACAACGCCAAGCTGCTGCGCTTGCTGGCGGAGGTGCCGGCTGACAAGCGGACGGCGCGGTTTCGCTGCGTGATGGCGCTGACCCCCGCGCCGGGCGCGGAACGCGGCGGCGCTTCGCCGGTGTGCTACGCGGACGAAGCGGAGTTGCGAACGGAGCTGTTCGAAGGCACCTGCGAAGGGCGGATTGGATTTGCGCCGCGGGGGCAAGGAGGCTTTGGCTATGACCCGCTCTTTATCCCGACGGGGCACAGCCGCACCTTTGGGGAACTGGAGGAGGCGGTCAAGAACGAGTTGAGCCACCGGGCGCGGGCATTGGCATTGCTCCGGTGCAAATTAATTGATTGAGGCCGGGGGCTTCTCTGGTATTCTGCCGGAATGCCAGGCCTGCGCGCGGCGCCGTTTTCGAGTCCACGGGATTGCCGCAAAGGCATGGAACAGTTAGCAGTTATTGAACACTGGTTGCCAATGAACGTTGAATATGTTCGCCGGATGGTGGCGCGTTCGGCGACGCTGGTGGTTCTGGGTTTGTCCGCTCTGATCGCCGCCGGCCAGCCGAACGGGATTTACGCAGATTTCACCACGAGCCTGGGCAGCTTTACCTGCCAGCTGGATTACACCAACGCGCCCAGGACGGTCGCCAATTTCGTCGGGTTGGCTACGGGCGAGCGCGCCTGGCTGGATTTGCCGACGGGCCGAGCGCGCACCAATGCGTTTTACAACGGCCTGACGTTCCACCGGGTGATTGCCGGGTTCATGAATCAGGGCGGCTCTCCGAATGGCCAGGGCACGGACGGGCCGGGTTACTACTTCCCGGATGAGTTCAACACGAACCTGGTCTTTGACAGCTATGGCGTGCTGGCGATGGCCAATTCCGGTCCCAATTCCGACGGCTCGCAGTTTTTCATCACAGTCGCGCCTTACGGTTACGGGAACAACAATTACACTATCTTCGGCCGGGTGGTGTCTGGCTCCAATGTGGTTTACGCCATCAACCACGTCGCCACCGGCGCGAACGACAAGCCACTCACTGACGTGGTCATCCAGCAGGTCAACATCCGCCGGGTGGGGGCCGCCGCGCAGGCTTTCAACATCCATGCCCACAGATTGCCGTTGGTGACCAACCAGTTCCTGCGGATCACCAACCGCACGGGGCAGGTCAGCCTGGGCTTCACGAACCGGCCGTTTGCCGAGAACCGGCTTTACTCCTCGACCAACCTGAGCGCCTGGACGGCGGAGTATCTCGGGATTGAAAGCGCCACACCAGGGACCAATACCCTGTATCGCGCGAAGGACGCGCCGCGGAAGTTTTTCCGCATGGCCCAGGTCCAGTACACCTCGGTTGCCCCCGAAACCTTGTATGGACGCACTCTCACGCTCAATTTCACGGTAGGGCCGGGGTTAATCACAATCATCTTCAATTCGAGCGGGGGGGGGACATACACCTGGGCGGGGGGTGCCCCCGGAACGGTCCTTTATGTCTGGGACCAGGAACCCTACGGGGGTTCGCTATGGCCAATCCAGTACTCGGGAGTGGTTCCGATGACGCTGCTGCTGGACTTCAAAACCAGCACTGCCGGGGCGATGAGCGGCACTGCCTATTTTGGCGAAGAGACGGGATCGGTGTTCGGCACGTTTAGCCTGAGCGGCCCTTAAGTCCCTTGGAAACCGCCGTCGAATACGGCATTTACCCGGGATCATTGCTATGAAACAGATTTTCACGATCATGGTGGTTGCGCTGGGCGCCCTGGCGGTGCGCGCGGAGGAGATTACGCTGGCCACCTACAACATCGAGCACTTCAAAAACCACTTCCTGGCCCACCAACTCGAGGACCAGCCGATTGCCCGGGAGCCCGCCGGCAAGGAAATCCTGAGTGAACTGCGCAAGAAGAACGACGAGGACAACTGGGAAACGGCCCAGGTCATCCTCGAACCGAAGTTCAACCCGGACATTCTGGTGATCGAGGAGGGGTGCGGCCAGTCGGACCTGAACTACTTCAATCGCCGCTGGCTCAATGGCGCCTATGCGACCGCCATCCAGTTCCCCAGCAACACGGACCGGCAACAGAACCTGGACCTGCTGATGAAACCGGGCTTCAAGCTTCTCGAGCGCCGGGATCAATACCACCTCGAACCGGACCCGGTCGGCAATGACCGCGGCTCGAGGCTCTTCGCCCGCGGGCCGGTATTCGTCAAAGTGCAGACGCCGGGCGGGTACAGATTGTGGGTGGGCCTCACCCACATGAAGAGCAAGAACCCGGGGCCTGTCGCCACCCCGGAGCCGGGCATGGGCACGGCCGCGGAGAGGAAAGGCCGGGAAGCTCGCGAGCTGCGGCAGAAGAAGATTGCCGACACCCAATGGCGGAACCGCGAGGCGCGCCGCACGCACGAGATCATCAAGGAACTGGAAAAGGCGGGGCCCAGCGACGTGATACTGCTGGGCGACATGAATGACTCCCTGGGCATGGATGCCTTCGAACCCGAGGCCGGCGGCGACGCCCTGGCCAACCTTGTTGGCCCCGAGAAAGACGGGCTGATCCTGGCGACCCGGCCGCTGACGGGAGGAAGCCAGTATTCCTTTCACGGCTATTGGCGGACGGGATTTCGCGAGATGATTGATCACATAGTCGTCACCCGTTCCATGAAGGATAAACTGGGCGAGGTCCGCATTGTGACCAATGGTTTGGCGGGCGTCGCCTCAGACCATTTCCCGGTGATGATACGGCTGAAGACGAAGTAACGCCTGTGCCAACCGGGTTCCGGGAAGGAGGACTTTTCGATCTGCCGGCTGGTTGTCTGCGTGAACTCCTCACGCGCCCACCCCCGGACATTTCATGGGCCGCACGAAATTCCCCCAGACCGGCGCGCGGGCATCCTGCCCGCTTGGAGGTCAAGCAAGTGGGGTGAGCGGATTTCAGTCGGCGCACACTGCGTGGGCGGCGCGAACTAACGTTCGCGGCTACAGGAGTTATTGAAGGCCGCCGGACGGCCGCTGGACGGCTACTAGACGGCCACTAGACGGCCACTAGACGGCCACTAGATGGCCGGGAGACGGTTAGGGGGACGGCCAGCACCTGCCGACGGACGGTTTGGCTGGTTAGATTTGGGCGCTGCGGCAGGGTACATAATGGGCACCCGCCGTCCCTGGGTATCGGGGACACAGGACCCCAAGTGCGCTGGATACTCGGTTTGCATAATTATGCGGCATAATTCCGCGTAAAACTGTTGACCGTCCAACTCATTTGACCTAACATGAGCTTGTTACGGCTACGTATTGCCGGTTACAGTCGTACAATCGTCTCGACATTATGAGTTCCAACATGCGTGTCAACGTGACTCACTTCCAACGGCGAGCCTTTACCCTGATGAGTCTGCGCAAGCGGTTTCTGATGGTGGCTTAAAGGGACTAAAATGGGCTGAA
>DAOTCE010000019.1 GCA_035452965.1 Candidatus Paceibacterota bacterium
AAGCACTTTTTCACCTATTTATGCATTTTTCTTCACGAGGCTAAGGATTGAGGGAATTGTCGTTCAGTTTTGGCGCAAGCAACGGGAATTCCCCCGCGATACCGCCTGGTTGCCGGTGCGAATGCGGCTATACCCCGGTGTGTATCCCATGGGGGTCGGGCCCCATGGGATACACACCGGGGTCCAACCGTTGTCGGACCGGGTCCGCGCCCCGTCTCAACTGCCGTAACCGTGCGCCTTGGCCCGCCAGCCGAGCGCGCAGGCGAGCGTGCCGATGCCGGCGACGATGAGCATGCCGATGAACCCGGCATCCCAGCCATAGGTCTGCACGAGCTTGCCCAGGCCCCAGCCGGAAAGGGTGGTGCTGGCGTAACCGAAGAAACCGGTCAGCCCCACGGCGCTGGCGGCGGCTCGCTTGGTCGCAAGGTTGGCCGCGGCAATGCTGATGAGGCATTGCGGGCCGTAGATGAAAAAGCCGGAGGCGCACAGCAGCAGGGTGTTGAGGAACATGGACTGGCCGGCCACTTTCCAGAACAGCAGCACCGAGACGCCGGCCATCGCCATGTAAAACACGCAGGAACGGAAGCCGCGTCCGCCGAACAGCCGGTCGGTCAGCCAGCCGCCGATCAGCGCCCCCGTCATTCCCGAAATCTCATACCCCGCCACCATCCACCCGGCGTGGGTCAGTTGAAGACCCTTCGCTTGCGTCAGCAGCGTGGGGCCCCAGTCCAGCATGGCGTAGCGGATGGTGTAGACAAAGAAGTTCGCCACCGCCAGCAGCCAGATGTAGGGATTGCTGAAAACGTATTTGACGGCGACGGCTTTCCAGTCGCCTTTGTCCCCCGCGTCGGTCTTGACCTGAGTGCCTTGAACTTCCGGGAGGCCGACGGATTGCGGCGTGTCGGGCAACGCAAACCAAAGGAACGCCGCGCACAGGAAGGCCAGCCCGGCCGGCACAAAAAAGCAGAGCCGCCAGTTGCCGAAGTAACTGAGCAGGTAGCTGCACAGCACCACCACCATCCCCGCGCCGATGTTGGTCGAGGCATTCCAGATGGACATCTTGGTCGCCAGCTCCTGGGGCGGGACCCAGTGGGTGAAGGCCCGCGCGCACGGCGGAAAGCCCATGCCCTGGAACCAGCCGTTGATCATCCAAAAGAACCCCAGCGCGGCCACCGCCGAGCTAAAGCCGAAGCACACGTTCACGATTGCCGACAAGACCAGGCCCGTGGCCATGAAGGTGCGCACGTTGGAGCGGTCGCCGAAGAAGCCGTTGGCAAACTTGGACACCCCATACAGCACGCCGTGCAGCGTCAGAAACAGCCCGAGGTCGGCCTTGGTCACGCCGAGCGTCTGCTCCATCACCGGCATGGCGATGCTGAGGTTCTTCCGAACGAAATAGAAGGTCGCGTAGCCGATGATGGTGGCGACGATCATGCGCCGCTCCCAATAACGGTGTTTGGCCTTGATCTGCGCCGGGTCGGTCAGCATCACCGCCGCGGGCGGGGCCGGCTCGAAAATCCGCAGCAGCCAGGGGAACCGTTTGCGCCCGGCGGGCTGCGGGCCGGGAGCTTCCGTTGGGAGCGTCGGCGCTGACATTTCGGCGGAGCCTGCCTTAACGGCTTCGGGAGGGGAAGCCTACTTTTGCTGGCCCGTCATCCGGGCATACCGCTCCAGCTCGGCCTTTCGGGTTTCGCCGGACCAGCCCAGCAACTCGCCCATCCACTCGGCGACCTCCCGCGCCTTGCCGGCGGCATCGCGGTAGAACCAGTGCCAGCTTGTCCGCCGCACCATCACGTCGTCCAGGTGCACCGCCCATTCGCGGTTCACGTAGTGCTCGACCGGCGCGCGGCTGAATGGCGGCGGCGCAATGGCGCTCACGCCGGCCGTCTCGCTCGGTGGCAGCAACGGCTCCTGCGCCGTCCGGCATGCCCCCACCGCCCCGTTCGACCCTTTCAACTGCTTCAACTTCCTGACAATCTGATCCACCGTCTGCTCGCCCATGTGCCGGTAGGTAGTGAGCTTGCCTCCGGCCACATCCCACCAGCCCGGCTCCGGATTATGAATCTCGTGCGCGCGCGACACGTCCGACGGCCCGCCGTTCGGGTTGGCCACCAGCGGACGCAGCCCGGCCCACGCGCTGATCACATCCTTCTCCGTCAGCTTCGCCTTCGGGAAGAACTGGTTGGTCACTTGCAGCACATACCCGATGTCCGCGGCGTCGGCCCACACATCCTCCAGCGACCCCTGGTAATCGGTGTCGGTCGTGCCGATGATGGTCCGCTCGCCCCACGGAATCACAAAGAGAATGCGCTTGCCTTCGGTCATCACCACCGTCTCGCTCACCGGCGCCCGCGCGTGGTCCACGACCAGGTGAATGCCCTTGGTGGCGCGCAGTTTCACGCGGCTGTGCGGCAAACCGTCCGCCCACGGCCCGGTGGCGTTCACCACGGCATAAGCGCGTGCCTTGAAAGTCCTCCCGGCCAGGACATCCTCAACCTCGCACTCCCAAAGCCCGGACCGCGTCGCGTTGTGGTAGCGGCAGTAATTGAGCAACGTCGCCCCCTTCGCCGCCGCCGAGCGCAGCGTGTCAATTGTCAGGCGCGCGTCGTTGGTAAACCCGTCGAAATAGCGCACCGCGCCCGTGAGGCCGTCAGGCGTCAGGCCCGGCACCATCTGCAGCACCTCGCGCTGGTTGTGCCACGTGGACTTGCCCAGGTTGCGCCCGCCGCACAGCAAGTCATAAATCTTCACCCCGATCTTCAACTGCCACAGCACCCAGTCCTTGTTGCCGCGATAGGTGGGAAAGATGAACGGCAGCGGGTCCGCCAGGTGCGGCGCGATGTGATGAATCACCTTCTTCTCGACGCTCGCCTCGTGCACCAGGCCCACCCGCCCCTGCGCCAAATAGCGCAGCCCGCCGTGCAGCAACCGGCTCGAGCGGCTGCTCGTCCCAAATGCAAAGTCGTGCCGCTCCACCAGCGCCACCCGCAGCCCGCGCATCGCCGCGTCCCGGGCCACCCCGGAGCCGACAATGCCGCCGCCGATCACCAAAACATCAAACGCGTCTTCCTCCAAAGCCCGCACCGCGGCCTGCCGCTGCGCGCCCGGGCCCGCCTTCTCTTTGCTTGTATTCGTGTTCATCAATTCAATCCTTTCGCTTGCCGCGCCGCTTTCAACCGCTCGCCCAGCTCCGCCAGCCCGGACAAAACCAGGTCCGGCGGCGGCGAGCACTTGGCGGCCGCCGCCGCCGTCGTCTCACCCGTCAACACCAGCACCCCCAACGCCCCGGCCTTCCGGGCCATCGCCATATCCGTGTACAAACGGTCCCCCACCATCGCCAGCTCCGCCGCCGCCAGCGCGTGCCGATGCAGGATCCCGCGCAACATGCACGGGTCCGGCTTGCCCAGCACCACATCCGGCCCCCGCCCCGCCGCCTGTTCCAACGCCGCGCACACCGCCCCGCAATCCACCAGCACCGTCGGCTGGTCCGTCGGGCAAATCCGATCCGGATGCGTGGCCACAAACGGCTTGCCCCGGCTGATCCAGTACGCCGTGCGGCACAAACGGGCGTAAGTCAGCTCCGTGTCGAAGCCCGCCACCACCGCGTCCGGCTCATCCTGCGCGCTGTCCGCCGTCAACGCAAACCCGGCGGCCGCCATCTCCTCCCGCATGCTCGCGGTGCCCAGAATGAACAGCCGCCGCGCCGCCGGCATCCGCTCCCGCAGATACTCGATCGTCGCCTGCGTGGAGGTGTAGAGCTGATCCGCGCCCGCCGAAATGCCGATCTGGCGCAGCCGGGCCAGGTAATCCTTGCTGCTCTTGGACGAGTTATTCGTCAGGAACGTGTGCCCAATGCCCAGCTCCCCCAGCAAGCCCAGGAATGGCCGGGTCGAATCAAAAAGCGTGCCGCCGCTGTAAATGGTCCCATCCATATCCAGCGCGACATGGCGAATACATTGCAAACGACTATTCATCAAACGACGGCCAGCAGCCGTAAATCTCACCACGCCCCGTGATCGAGCGTTAACGCACTAAGTATCAAACCGCGAACCCACTGTCAACCCTGCAACGTCCAAAGGTGAGAGACAGCATTCTTCCGGAGTGAGAGCATCCACGGAAGACAAGGGGTCCGGCATCCAGGTTGCCAGGCACCGAGACCGGCAACCTCTCATTAACACCCCGCTTGAGCGGGGTGTCACGGTGTGATGACGGTATCGCAACCGTTTCAACGGTTTGCCAGACACCGGGCCGGCTTGGAAACCGTTGAAACGGTTCTGTTCCTTTGGCGGTCCTGGCCACCCCGCTCAAGCGGGGTGTTAATGAGAGACGCTGGCAGAATTCCGTCGCACACCCAATCCCCAACCAAGTCCGCCCCAACTCCCCGCCCTGAGGCGCCAGGCGCCTTCCACGCGCCGACCGCCAGGCGATCGAGTCCATCTGACCCCGAAACCCGGCCCCCCCGCGCCAGGGATCCCCTCCGTATCCGCACCGTATCCACACCGTATCCACACCGTAGGTTCAATTCAGTAACCTATTGTGGTTGCTTCACTTGCGGCCACTTGCCGGGTGGCATCCCTCAACTGCCGGGTCAAGGCCCGGACAATGGGTTTCCGCGGTAAATCCGCAGAAAATACACCAGCGCGGCAAAATCATAAGCGGCATGCGTGATCATCGGGGTCAACAGGTTCCCAGTCCAACTCCACAGCAATCCCAAATACACTCCAATGCAAGTTGCCATGATGGCGTAAGTCCAGGTCAGCAAGTGGCAGGCGCCAAACAGCGCGGAAGCCAAAACCAAAGCCACCAGCATAGTGACCCGCTCCGACAGGCTTCCCTGAATGGCGCCCCGGAAGAACGCCTCCTCGGCGATGCCGGCGATCGCCGAAATCGTGAACAACTGCAGCATTGACCACTGCCCGAACAAAGGCCGGAGCAGAGAATCCAGCAGGTCGCGATGACGGGCGAAGGGCTGAAGATTTGACCTGAGCGACCAGAAGAAGAACAGCAGGGGAGGAATAGCCGCGATGATTCCAAGAACCGCTGATCGGACGTTCCACTGGATGTCCGAAAGAGCGGGCCGATGAAACAGCCCGCTCCACCCCGCCGCCAGGACCAACAACGCCAGTTCGCACAGACAGGCGGCAGTGAATGACAGGCTTCGGTTTGGGCCAGCCATCATTTCCTCCTGGGCGCGAGGTTGGTCCCTGGGCTGGCGACCTACAGGGAATCCGGACGTTGGAAGTTGATGTCGCCCTTAATCGAAACAGAACGGGCCGGGAACGCCAACCACAAGAAAGTCCGTGCGCAAGGAATCAACTTCATGTGCCGACGAAATCAAACCAGCGACAGGGTGTAAAGGATGGATGTCGCCCCTCCCCGGCATGCTCTGCGCCCTGAAATCCCTCAGGGAGGGCTCTTGCGGCCACTGGCTTTGCCATCCAGCAAGCAGGCGGAGGTCTTGCGGCGGCGTCGGTCCCGTCGGGGGCACCACCGGCGACGCCGGTCGCGCCGGCGCAGTGCGGCGGGTCAGGAAAGCCGAGCCCACAACGGTAATGCTGGCCCCGCCTCCTCCGGTCAGACTTAAAGCAGTAATGTTCATGCCGGCCGATTGCGGCGCGTATTGAAGCGTGATGACCTGGTTCTGTGAGTCTCGCAAGGCATACCGGCTGCCCTCGACAATTCTAAACGGAGCCGACACCTTGGCCTCACCGCTGAGAGTGCCCGCACCCGCGTTTTGCACCGTCAAAGAAAGCTGGATGATTCTACCCACGGGGACCGACGCAAAATCCAGCCGGCGGGGTGAAACCGCGATGGCCGGCCTCCCGGAACCTGTGCTCGTGGCCGTGACCGGAGCGACCTTGACGTGATCCGCCGCCGCCGTCCTCTCAGTGGCGGGAGCCGATTCCATCTGTGCACCCGCATTCCGGGCCACCAGCAACTGCAAGGTGGCCAGAATCGCGCACAGAACCGTCTTCATCGTCATGTGCCTTAGGTCTTCTGACATTTTGGCCGACAACCAATCCTATCCTAGATTCAGACGCAAAGACGGCAATTCCGCCCAATACGGAGGCGCGTCCAAAGAAGTACGGAGAGCACCCCGGCTTTCCTCCTGGCAGGCCATGAGCAGGGAGCACCAATCGGCCCGGGCGGAGCCGCCCCTTGTAGTCCTATGCCCTACAAAAGCGCAAGTGTTTCACCTGACAGACAGAGGCCAGCCAATCATGTAAATACTGTGCACATAGCGGCGAAGTAATGAAGTAGCCACCGGGACGAGACGGCGTGTCGCGAGTGCCCGTCCTCACGCGGTGAAATTCTCGGACACCGGCAGGGCAGTCCGTTGCCTCGCCCTTTGGTCCATGAAGAATCGCTACGAGATCACCAGGCAGTGTCCGCGAGATCGGGAACGAAGGGGATGCTGCTGAGAAACGAATGAAAGTGCTTTTGCGGAAGACAAACAACAGCCACTACTACGTCGGAAAAGACCACTGGACGGCTGACTCCAGGTGCGCGCGGGATTTTGGAGAGGTGGAAACGGCCATCCAACTGCATCGGGACGAACGGTTGACGGATGTGGAGGTGGTGCTGAGTTTTGATGACCCCCAGTGCGAGTTGGTATTGCCCATTCGGCCGGGTAGTTAGCGCAGCAACTGACCCCGCTTAGGGCCTGAGCCGAAGCAAGCCAGGCTGAGCCGGAAGCTGCGCGGAGAGGCGGGACCCCATTCGCTGACCAAATTGCCCTCGCAGGAATTCAGGGCTGCCGCTGCAACTTGATCGCTTCATCCAGCAGTTGAAACAGCGCCTCCTTGTTGATCAATCCCACACTCGTCTTCACAACCTTGCCATCCACAATCACCAGCAACGTTGGGATGGAGCGTATCTCATACTTCTCGGCGAGCTTCGGCTCCTGGTCAACATTGACCTTCCCAAAAACGACATCCGGCCGCTCAATCGATGCCGCGGCGAAGATGGGGTCCAGCTTCCGGCAAGGGCCGCACCAGGGCGCCCAGAAATCCAGGACAATGGGTTTGTTCGCTTCCTTGACGAGCTGATCAAAAGCAGCTGTCGTAACCACTACCCGGGCGTCGGGTGTCTCCGGCTTGGTGCATCCGGCCAACGCGACGAGCGATGCCAGAAGCACACAGAAAAGGACTTGCGGCAGGTAATGTCTAAGCGGTGTTTTCATCATTGGTCCTGTACTGGACGGTTGTTACTCCGTCATTGTTATCTTCAAAACTCTCAGAATGGCCGCGCCTCGACTTGCTCTCCCAAGTTGCCGCAGGTCCACATCACAGCGCAGCTTTGCCCACCAATCTAAGGCTTCAACGCGCCCGCCACAAGCCCTGTTCCCGGGCTTGTCCAGCCTCTGTTTCAGGGAGCTGCGACGCCCCGGAAGGCCCGGTGGCCGCCGGTCGCAAAATCCTGGCAGGTCACCAGCAGGGAACCGTCGCGCAGGGACAGAGCGCCAGGAACATAGCAGTGGTGCGTGCCCGCAAAGATCGTCTCCGCGGCGGGCGGCCAGGTCCGCCCTTCATCAGGGCTGATCACGCATTTTACATCCGCCTTGATATGCCGGGGGTGGGTGCCGGATCGGCTGGGAACAGGCCGGTCTTCGTCCGTTGCGAAGACGCAGAGCAGTTGTCCGCCCGGCAGGCGGGTGATCCACGGCGACACGGCCAGGTGGTTGGGTTTGCCGCTCTGAAACACAATGTTCCGCTCCCGGTGCTGCCAGCTCCAGTTGTGTCCGCCGTCATCACTGGTGACCTGGCGGATGCAGTTGGCGTGGGGCGGAGAGGTCTGAACACTTTCAAACGCGCAGAGCAACCGGCCGGAGGGCAACTCCACCACGCTCGGCATCCCGTCGCGGGATAAGTGCCGGCGACGGTGCGCGCGGGAAACCGTAACCGGGTTTACCCACCGCTGCCGGGCCGCATCCCAGGTTTTCATGGTCAGCCACTGGTGCCGGAAAAAGCCGGCTCGATGCGGCGTATCCTCGTCGTCGAAGTAGCATTGCAGTGTGCCGTCGCGTTTCAACAGCAGGTAGCTCGACCAAAGCCCGCGCAGGGTCTGGTGTTCCGCGGCCGGAGCCAGCACGGATTCGGCCACAACTGAATGCGGCTGCCAGGTCTGCCCCGCGTCACGGCTGATTGTTGTTCGGATGGAATAACGGCGCAGACCGGCCTCGTTGGTGCGAATCTGGTTATCCCGGTAGCTGAACAACACCGCGCCATCGGGCAACTGGATCAGGTGCCCGTCGCCCATATCCCGTCCAGGCCGGGCCTGTGCGATCACCGAAAGGTCCCGCCAGCGCCTTCCCCCATCGCTGCTGCGGGAGCAAACGACGGCGGTCTCGCCCGCGCGCCATTCCGTGCGGGTAGCCAGGATGTCTCCCGTGGCCAAGAGCAAGGCCCCCTTCGCCCCGCCGGCTTGCGCGGACAGTTCGGACCAGTGGATCCGCCAATGCGATTGCACTGGCCGCAAGCTGCTGCAAGCGAACAGCAGCCCGGCCAAAAGGACCAGGGGGGCCGCGCCCAGCAAGGGGACTTTTGAACGCAGAGTCTGGCGGACGTTCATCCTCATGCCCTATCTCAACTCGGTGCCGTGTTCCGGCGTCGCAGCGTGCGCATCGCCCGCCAACTAAACATTTTCAATCCCACCTGTCAGCTTGTAGATTCAAGCCAACACGTCGCCGTGAAAAGAAATTACATTACCTTGGTCCTCCTGGCCGCTGCCGGAGGGTTGTGCATGAGTTGGTGCGGTTGCCGCAGCAATCCCGCCGCCGGCGCTGAAGAGCCAACCGCTTCCGTCCGGCCCATTGACGCGCGATTAACAGTGGTCGCCAGCCAATTCAAGCGAGCCGGCGATGGAAGCTGGGTGACCGGCGAACTGACCCCGAAGTTTGCGTTTGATGAATTGATTTATTCATGGCACCTCCGCCTCGCGCCGCAAGAAGGATTCCGGCTTTACTTGCGGGTCAAGCCGGCGGAGGGCGACTCCTCGCCCTGGCTCTACGGCGGTTACTGGGGTACGGTTCGGCGTCTGGAGAAGCGCAAGGAGCCTGCCTTCGATTGGGGGAAGGTGGCCATGGACCAACTCCTCCTCCAACGCAAAGCCAAAGCCTTCCAATTCAAGATCGTGGACGAAGGCCCCTTGCCCTTGAAACAGCCTCCCTCCCTCTCGGTGCTGGTCACCGACAACTCCCCGACGCCGGCGCTCGCTCAGCGCCATGCGTCCAGGCAGGCCCGGTCCTCCGCGCCCAGCGTCATTCTGGACCTGCCTTTTCGACGCCAGGCCGACTCACAAGGCAACCCGATGCCCGATCGCTGCCAGTCCGCAGCCCTGGCGACCGCCATGGAATACTTCAACAAGCCCATCGGATTGGAGAATATAGTGCCCTTGGCTTACGACGAAGAGTATGACTATCCCGGCATCTGGCCGCGAACCATTGGCGCCGGCATTCAACATGGATTTAAAGGCTACATTGACCGTTTCCGGGACTGGGACTATGTCCGCAAGACTGTTGCCGAGAACAAGGTCATCCTTTGCTCGATTAACATGCCTCCCGGGGAATACAAAGCCCCTCCCTACCCCAAAATCGGCGGACACATCGTCGCGCTCAATGGTGTCACCGATGACGGGCGGGTGGTGGTGACCGACTCAGCCCTTTGGCGGGATGGCCGCGGCTACCGGCTGCAGTGGTTCAAACAGGACTTTGAGAAAGTCTGGATGAAGACCAAAGGCGGCGTCGGCATGGTGATCTGTCCGCCGGCCAAAGCCCCGATGAAGCTCGTCAGCGATCTCCCGCCGTTTCCCGCGGACCGCCTAAAGCCTGCCGCCTCAGCGAAGGCGATTGGGACAAATCCGTAATTGCTGCTCACTGGCGCTACGCCGTCATCAAGCTGCCGTTCCGGTTAGGCGAAAACCGACCCCCCGGCTCCACACTATCCCGCCTGCACCCTGGTTCGGCCTGAGAGGTCCAGGGTGATGGCGTCGAACTCGAAGCCGTGCAGGTTCCGGCGAGTGCTGGGCACGGGCTGCCCATTCACCGCGATGCTCCGCCCCTCCGGACCGGAGCGCAGCAGCAACAACGTCGCCTGGGATAGGGCGTGCGGCGCTCGCAACGTCACCATGCCCGCTGCCTCGAAGGCGGCCGTCACGCCTCGCCGCCGGCTTTCCCATTGATGAATCTGCTCATTGGTCCACCACTCCAGCCGCTGCGCCCGGCCGTATTCAACCAGGCGGGTCAGCGCTTCGGCCACACCGGGCTTGAGGATGTGCGCGGGATGAAACAGAAAATGCGCAACGCCGTGATGCCGCAATGCGGAATCAAGCAGTTGTGAGCCGTATTCGGGCGGGCAGGTCACCACGAGGTCCTGCGTCTGCAAATTGACCTCCAGCACGTTCAGCCGGCGTGGTGAAGCGGCTTCGTCATCGAGCGGGAAATAGGGTTGCGACCCGCCCAGCGGAAAGCCGATCGTGCCTTTCTTGCTCGGCCCGCGGGTTTGGTCCGAATGCATGCCGACCTCCTCGCACCAGCGCCAGAAATCAAGCCGGCCCTCCCACCGCGTGTAATGGTTCTTGTTCGAGCAGAGCTGGTCGAGCCCGGCCGTCTGGCGCAGCCAGCGGTGCTGGAGCAGGAAGTTCTCTTTCGACCAGGAGGTTTGCGGCCCGCCGGTAATGGCGTCGTAATGCAGGCCGATCTCGCAGCCGTACTGTTTCAACTCACGGTAGAATTCGGGCGGGTAGCCGCCGGGATAGAGCAGAAGCCAGGTGGATTGCACTTGGCACCGCCGCAGCACTTCCTGCAGCGCGGAGGCCTTCGCCGGGTCGTTCCCATCGGTGTCGTGTGAGATAAGTCCCACGCCTTCAAGCGCGCGCGGCCAGTAATAAAGCACGGGCAGCAGCAAACGCTGCAGCCGGGCGAGATGGAAGACGCCGCGCAGGATGAGTTCGCGCAGTTCGTCACTGATGGGTTCGAGGAAGATCTGCCCGCCGTCCGGCATGGCGGGCGCCCGGTCCCGCTGCCAGTCGAGCACGAGTCCATCTTCGGCCTTCAGCAGGCCTTCGTTGACCGGCGCCGAGCCGTCGGGCGCCGGCTTGCCATCCTGCAGCACGCTCATGCCTTGCTGGATATGCACTACGGAGAAGACCAAGTCGGGTCCCAGCAACAATGTCCGGCCGTTGCCATGGCGGTTTTCCAGAATGGCACTGCCATGCGCGGCGTGGGTGGCGGTCTCGGCTTCGGCCAGCACCACTGCCGAACCCGGCGTGAGAGTGTAGCCGCCAAACACATGCAAGGAGCTGCGCAACCCGCTCGTCACCGGATGATCGCCGGCGGTGACCTTCAGCCAGCCTTCCGCCAGCGGACGCTCGTTCTTGACGCCAAACACCGCCTCCAATCCCGACGTGCCACTCAGACCGAGCAGGGAACCGCCGCGGTTCACCCAGGTCGCGAGGGCGTGGCGCTGCCTGGTTGTGAGGGGCAAGTGGCCGGCCAATATCACAACGCACGGGGGTCGCCGCAGCAATTCCTCCAAGCGAGTCGGCGGCATGGACTCGAAGAACAACCCCGCTCTCCTCAGGATCTCCGCAATGCAGCACCAGGTGCTCGCCCGCGGGTTTGCGTCGGTAGCGACCGGCAGGGTGACAACGACGACGGGGGCGGCCCCCCGCGAAGCAAGTTCCGTAGTGGAGGCGGCTGTGGCCGGCGATCGCAACCCGTGGAGCACGAGGCCGCAACTGGCAGCAGCAGTCCGCTGGAGAAAGCGACGTCGGGGTAGCCGAATGGCGCTCATTCAGGTCGGATGCTAGTAATTGCCTGCGGCGATGAGCAATATGAAAGCGGCACAGAACAATCCGCTGCCGCTCTGCGGCGCGTCATGACCTCATGCCATGGGGCCGCGCGCCCGCGTTCATTTCGGCGGCCGGCTGAAGAACTCCCGTTGCAGCCGCAGCAGCAGCGGAACGGAGGCCAGCAGGCCGATCATATTGGGAATCGCCATCAAGCCGTTAAGCGTGTCGGCGATGTCCCATACCAGGTGCAGCGAGCCGGTCGCGCCCAGGTAAACAAACACCAGCCAGGCAAACCGATAGGGCAGAGCGGCCTTTGCCCCCAGCAAATAGACGATGCCTGTTTCCCCGTAATAACTCCAACCGATCACCGTCGAGTAGGCGAACAACACCAGCCCGCTGGTGACGACAATGGCTCCGAAATTCCCGGGCAGCCCGGTCTCAAATGCCTTCACCGACAACGCCGCTCCGGTCAGGCCGCCGCTCCAGGTATCCGTCAATAGAATTACCAGCGCGGTTGTCGTGCAAATCAGGATGGTGTCCACGAAGACCTCGAACACGCCATACATCCCCTGGCGCACGGGATGGTCCGTGTCCGCCGCGCAGTGGACCATCGGCGCGCTGCCCAGCCCGGCTTCGTTTGAGAACAGGCCCCGGGCGATGCCATAGCGCAGAGCCATCATCATTGTGCTGCCGGCGAAGCCGCCCACCGCCGCCGTGCCGGAAAACGCGCCTTCGAAGATCAGCCTGAAAACGTGTGGCAGTTTGTCGGCGCAGAGCGCCAACACTACTGCGGCCCCGGCCAGGTAGAATATCGCCATGATCGGCACCAGCCACTGGGTTACCCTGGCAATGGACTTGATGCCCCCCAGAATGACCAGCGCGGTCAGAACCACCAGCCCGAGGCCGGTCACCCAGGTCGGGACATTCAAAGTGGACTGGAGCGCGTCGGCGACTGAATTGGCCTGCACCATGTTACCGATGCCGAAAGCCGCCAGCGCCGTCAGCAACGCGAATGCGCCCCCCAGCCACGGCCAACCCAGCCCTTTCTTCAGCACATACATCGCCCCGCCCCGCATCGCGCCCGAGGCATCCGGCTCCCGGTAATGCAGTGCCACTACGATTTCCGCATACTTGGTGGCCATCCCAAACAGGCCGGACACCCATAGCCAGAACACCGCACCGGGGCCGCCGATGCTGATGGCCGTGGCCACGCCGGCAATGTTGCCGACCCCCACTGTTGAGGCCAGCGCCGTGGCCACCGCTTGAAACGGCCGGACGTCGCCTTGCCCGCCGCCGCGGCACGTGACCTTGCCCAGCACTTCGCGCAAGGTAAATCCCAGGCGGCGGAACTGCACCCCGCCCGTTAGAATGGTCAGCAGCAGGCCGGTGCCGACCAGCAGCACGATCATTGGCCAGCCCCAGACATAACCGTTGAGGGTCGAGTTCAGCCGCAGAAGCGTCTCGGTCATGATGTGGGCACGACTCTAAATCGGAGGGCCTCCAACTTCAAGCAGCGGCGTCGGCAACAAAAGTGAGTGCGGCGGCCCTTCTGTCCGGCCTGCTGGCGCTTTGGGTTTACGCGCCCGGCTTGGCTTGTTACCGTCCCGCCCATGAAACAGGCGATAGACCCAGGCGCGCCTTTGCTCAACCCCAATCCATGACGCCGGAGCAATTGCCTTACCTTGCCGTCGGCATGTTACTGGTGGCGTTCCTCTACTCGTCGGTGGGCCACGCCGGGGCCTCCGGCTATATCGCCGTCATGTCCCTGTTCAGCCTGGCTCCCGCCGTGATCAAGCCTACAGCCCTCCTGCTCAACATCCTGGTCGCCAGCATTGGCGCCTTTCAATTCTGGCGCGCGGGGCACTTCTCGTGGAGACTATTCTGGCCATTCGCCGTTCTTTCAATTCCGGCGGCCTTCCTGGGCGGCTACGTCAACCTTCCCACTCACGTATTCAAAGTGATTGTCGGTCTGGTGCTCTGGTTCTCGGCCGCGCGGTTTCTGCTGCGGCCCGGCCCCGACGAAGTGCTCCGCGAACCCTCCCGCCCGTCAGCCCTCTCCATCGGGGCGGGCCTGGGCTTGCTCTCCGGGTTGACGGGCACCGGCGGGGGCATCTTCCTGACGCCGCTGCTCCTGCTCATGCGCTGGGCCCGCACCAGGACCGCAGCCGCCGTATCCGCCTTGTTCATCCTGGTGAACTCGGCTTCCGGTCTCCTGGGCAACTTTGCCAGCACGCGCTACCTGCCGCCGCTTGCCTTGGTTCTTGCGGCAACCGTTATCATCGGCGGCACAGCCGGTTCCTACTTCGGCAGCCGGCGCTTTCCCCATTTCGTGATCAAACGCCTCCTGTCGGTCGTTCTCCTCATCGCCGGGGCCAAGTTGATTTTTACTCCCTAGCCCGAACGAGGGAGCATCGCCGCGAAGAGCCAGAGCGCCCGCGGGCGAGTTTGGGCGGAAGAAGTTTGTGGCGTTCTGCCGGGCGCGGGACATTGCACGCGCTGTGCGGGGCGTTCGGGGATGGGCGCGCGGGTGCGCCCGGTTACACACTTGCTTGAAATTTATACTTCCCCAGTGGGGGGGTCAGGGCCGATGATGCGAGGCAAACCGAAAGATAATTTATGGGTCTGATCAATTACTTAAAGACACAGTTCCTCGAGATCATACAGTGGGAAGACGATTCCCGTGATACCATCTCGTTCCGCTACCCGGATCAGGACAAGGAAATCAAGCGGGGCGCACAGCTCATTGTCCGCGAGTCCCAGGCCGCCCAGTTCGTGTATCTTGGGCAATACGGCGACACCTTCGGCCCGGGCAAACACACCCTGACGACCGACAATATTCCCATCCTCTCCACGCTCAAGGGGTGGAAGTACGGTCTCGAATCGCCCTTCAAGGCCGACGTCTATTTCATCAACACGCGCCTGTTCACCGGCAACAAGTGGGGCACGGCCAATCCCATCATGATGCGCGATCCGGACTTCGGCATCGTGCGGGTGCGGGCCTACGGCACGTTCGATTTCCATGTCGTGGACCCGCAGGTCTTTCTGCGGGAGGTCGCCGGCACGGACAATCATTTCCGCCTGGACGAGTTCGCCGACACGATGCGGTCGCGGATCGTCAGCGTGTTCAGCGACGCGCTGGCCTCCGCGAAAGTGCCGGTGCTGGACGCGGCGTCGCGCTTCCAGGAATTGGGCGAGGCGCTCCAGCCGCTGATCAACCCGGCGATGACGGCCAAGTACGGCATCGAGATCCCCAGCTTCATTGTGGAGAACATCTCGGTGCCGCCGGAAGTCGAGCAGGCAATTGACAAGCGTTCGAGCATGTCGGCGGTCGGCAATCTCAACGACTACGTGAAGTTCCAGTTGGCTGAGGGCCTGGCCAAGGGCGAAGGCGGCGGCCCCGCCGGCGCCGCGGCGCAGCTTGGCGCCGGCCTGGCCCTGGGACAGCAGATGGCCGCGGCCTTTGGCGCCGGGGCACAGCCCGGTGCTGTGCCGGGCGCGGTCCCTCCGCCAATTCAGGGTGCCGCTGCCGCCGCGCCGGCCGCCGGACTCCCGGAGTTGCTCAGCCCGGCTGACGCCGCCAGGATGCTCGGAGTCAGCGAGAACGATGTGCTGGCGACGCTGGCGGACGGCTCGCTCAAGGGCAAGAAGATCGGCACAACGTGGCGCATTACCCGCGCTGCCATAGACGAGTTTCTCAAGTCCTAGCTCCGCGGCCATGGCTGACGCAGTAGCCCGGAAGAAGTTCTCCTGCCCCGCCTGTGGGGGCGAGGCCCAGTGGAATCCGGCCAAGAGAAGCCTGGTCTGCCCGTTCTGCGGCACCGTTTCGCCGGCGCAAGTCGAGCTCACCGCTGCCGGTGAGGAGAAGATCGTCGAGCACGACCTCGTTGCGGCGCTGCGCAACATCCCGGACGAGCAGCGCGGGTGGCAGGCGGAGAAGACCTCCGTCAAATGCCAAAGTTGCCAGGCCATCTCCGTCTTTGACCCGGCGCGCGTCAGCCAGAGCTGTGATTTTTGCGGCTCCACGGCGCTGGTTCCTTATGAGGAGGTCAAGGCCGCTTTCCGCCCGGAGAGCCTGCTGCCGATGAAGGTAAGCGAAACCCAGGTGCGCGACTCCATCCGGCGCTGGTACGGCAACCGGTGGTTTGCCCCCAACCGGCTCAAACGCGCCGCTCTCACCGACATCGTCAAGGGTCTCTATATTCCATACTGGACCTTCGATGCCCAGGTGCATGCTGACTGGACTGCGGAGAGCGGTTACTTCTACTACGAGACCGAGACCTACCGGGACGCGAACGGCAAGACCCAGACGCGGCAGGTCCAGAGAGTCCGTTGGCAGCCAAGCAGCGGCTCGGTGGACCACTTCTTCGACGATGAACTGGTGCCGGCCTCGCGTGGCGTGCAACCGGAGATGCTGCGGCGCATCGAGCCGTTTCCCACCCAGGCGCTGGTGCCCTACAACGCCGGCTTCCTGTCTGGCTGGGTCGTCGAGCGCTACCAGATTGACCTCGTGGCCGCCGCCCAGGCCGCGCGCGGAAAGATGGACGCCCAGATGGTGAGCCTCTGCGGCAGCCAGGTGCCCGGCGACACGCATCGGAATTTGAATGTCGCCACGAACTATTCCGGCCAGACCTTCAAGCACATCCTGGCTCCCCTCTGGCTGCTCACCTACAACTACGGCGCTCGCAACTTCCAGGTCGTTATCAACGGCTACACCGGCGCCATCGCTGGCAAGTATCCCAAGAGTTGGGTTAAGATCTCCCTGGCGGTCCTGATGGCGACAATCGTGCTGGCGCTGGTTCTTTTCTTCGCCAACCGTTGACGCCTGCGGGGGGCCGGCCCACACTTCCTCCAACGCCAGCCCCTGGCGCGGAATCCAACCTGGCCACTATCGGTTGGAATCATCTCGCCGGGCAGGCAGGCCCAAGCCCCGCGCCGTAAGCCGGGTGTATCCAGCCGCCGCCCCTCCCCCCCACACCCAAGCCGGCTACGGCGATGGGACGGTGACAATCCGGCGGGACCCCGGTGTGGTTCCCATGGGGGTCGGGCCCCATGGGAACCACACCGGGATGCAACGGGTGTCACAGCGTTGTCACACCGGGGCTGCTGTTCGGCCCAGGATTAGTAGATTGCGGTGCCACGGATTGAGGCCTCGGCGCGCTCCCCCAAAATAGGGGTCGAAATCCCTTCCGCGTTGGCGCATTCTGCCTCGGCGCGGTGCTGTGTCTCGCGCCGGATGTCCTGATGGCCCAGACCAACCAAACCGATGCGGCCCGCTGGCTGGCGAAGTCCGAAGTCGCCCCGCGGTTCACCGTGCCCGCTTCCCGGACCGCCTGGGAGAAAAAGCGCCGCCAGGTGCGGGCTCGCCTTTGGGAATTGCTGGGCAAACTGCCGCCACGCCCAAAGCTGCCCAAGGTTGAAACGCTCTCCCGGAAGACCCGGGGCGACTGTGTGGTCGAGAAGTTACAGTTCGACAATGGCGCGGGGGCCACCGTGCCCGGATACCTGCTCCGGCCAAAGGGGCTTTCCAGAAGAGCGCCGGCCGTTCTCTATTGCCATTGGCACGGCGGCGAATACGACATTGGCAAAGAGGAGCTGTTTCAGGCCAGGCACACACCCGAGGCCCCGGGACCGACCCTGGTGAAGCGTGGCTTCGTCGTCCTGGCGATTGACGCCTATTGCTTCGGCGAGCGGAATGGGCGCGGGCCGGGCGGCACCGCCGAGACGGGCCGCGAAGGTGAAATGACGGCCAGCAAGTTCAATCTCTGGGTCGGGCGCACGCTCTGGGGCATGATGCTGCGCGATGACCTGATGGCGCTGGACTACCTTGCGTCACGCCCGGAAGTGGACGCGCGGCGGATGGGCGTGACCGGCATCAGCATGGGCGCGACGCGTTCGTGGTGGCTGATGGCGCTGGATGAGCGAATCCGGGCGGGCGTCGCCGTCGCTTGCCTCACCCGCTACCAGAACCTGATTGAGCGCGAGGCGCTCCAGGCGCACGGCATCTACTACTTCGTGCCACGGCTGCTAAATCACTTCGACACCGAGGCAGTCGTGGCGCTGATCGCGCCGCGCCCCGCCCTGTTCATGAACGGCGACCAGGATGACGGGTCGCCACCGGACGGCATTCACTCCATCGAAGCGGTGGCCCGTCCCGCTTATCGGCTGTACGGCAGAGAGAGCGATTTCCTCAGCGTAATCTACCCCGGTCAGGGGCATGTATACACTCCCGAGATGTGGTGCAGGACCCTTGACTGGCTGGACGCAAAGCTGAAGAGCGGCAAGCCACAGCCGTCAGCCACTGGGACGCGGCCTCGACCGGTGGGTCCCTCCGGTGCCCGCCGCTAATCCGGATTGCGGCTTGGCCGGGGGCCGCCTAAGTTCGAAGGGTGAGCTTGTCGGTAAAGAGTGATTACGCGACGCGCGCGGTCTTGAGTCTGGCGCGGCATTATCCCACCGGCAGAGTCGTGCGCATTGAGGATGTGGCGCGGGATCAAGGGGTGCCGCCGCCGTATCTCTCCGCGATTCTGGCGGAGTTGAAGGGTAAGGGGATTGTCCAAAGCGTGCGCGGCAAGGACGGCGGCTATTTGCTCAGTCGCCCCCCCGCGGAGATTACGATGGGCGATGTGCTGCGCGCGGTGGATGCCAAGATGTTTGACATTCCGGCGCTGCGGGCGCCGAAGTGTCCCCCTGAACTGCGGCGCGCCTGGAAGCAGATGATCAAGGCGGTCGAGGGCGCCGCCGACGGCATCACCTTCCAGCAACTGCTCGACGAGGGCGCCGAGAAGGACAGGATGTACTACATCTAAGCCCGGCCCGCCCCGGGCCCCGGTGTGCCGCGTCAAATCCCGCTGAAGACTCTGACGAGGCGGTTATTGACGTAAAGGCGGTTCTTGCAGCCCAACAGCGGCAGGCGCTCCTTCTCGATCCGGACGTTGGATTTTTCGTGGTCGCCGACCATGAACGCATGCACCTCCAGCACCGGCTCATTGATCAGCCGGACCGATTGCTTGATCGGCTTCTCGTTGACTTTGATGACCAGGCTGCCGAGGAGCTGGTTGAAATTGTATTCCAAACGGTGTTTCTCGGCGTCTCCTATTTCGATGGCAAACTTCACAGGCCACTCACTTTCGCAAACAACATTGACCTGCTCCACGCAGGTGTTGTGCCAAGGCAGGCAAATTCAGCCGTCTTTATCCCCTTCCGTGCGAATTGAGTATCCACCGCCGTTACTACCCAAAAACCGGGGCAAACAGGCACCGGCGCAGCCGGGCCGGGGGCGGGTGCCGGTTGCCGCCCAACTACCCCCCCTGACTGCCGACCGCCCAGGTTGTCTCACTTCGGAACAAGGCAGCCCTCAATTAAAGCAGGCGCGGCCAGCAAGCCCCAGCCGGGCTATCGGTATTCCGGAGCGGCTCCGGCAGGACCTCAACCGCTTCTCACGAACATCTTCCCCGGCAATTGCCGAATGAGCCGCTTCATCTCCAGGCTCAGCAGCGCTACCGACACCGCCGAACTGGGCAACCCGCTCTTGCGGATCACGTCGTCAATGCTGATCGCCTCGTTGCTTAGCGTGTCATGAACCTTCTGCTCGCTCTCGCTCAGCTCCAGCGCGGGCAGGACGCCGGTATCGCCGGGTGTGGGGGGGCGGTTGCTGGCCGGAAAGAGATATTCGAACTCGCTCAGAATATCCTCCGCGCCCTCGCAGAGCTTGGCGCCTTTCTTGATGAGGTCGTGGCAGCCCTTGCTGCGCGGCGAATCAATCCGCCCCGGGACGGCAAACACCTGCCGCCCATATTCCGTGGCGAAATTGGCCGTGATCAACGCGCCGCTGGTGAGGTTGGCCTCCACCACCACCGTGCCGAGCGTCATGCCGGCCACGATGCGGTTGCGGATGGGGAAGGATTGTTTGTCGGCGGGCCGGTTGAAAGGGAATTGAGTAATCACCGCTCCGCTGGCGGCGACCTGCTCGAACAGCTTAGCGTTCTCGGGTGGCGTAACCAAGTTGATGCCCGTGCCGAGCACCGCGATCGTCCGGCCTTTGCCGCTCAAGGCGCCCTGATGCGCCGCCGTGTCAATCCCGCGCGCACCCCCGCTGACCACAGTCACGCCGAGATACGCGAGCTGGTAGGCCAGCTTGCGGGCGGTCTCGATGCCGTAATGTGTAGTCATCCGCGAGCCGACCATGGCCACCGAGTTCTTGTCCTTGGCGCTCAACTCACCTTTGACGTAGAGCACAATGGGCGGGTCATAAATCTGCCGCAACAGCTCCGGATACTCCAAGTCGGCTTGCGTCACGATGCGGCAGCCGAACTCCGCGATGCGCTTCATCTCGGCAGCCAGGTCGGTGGTTTGCTCCCAGTTGGCGATGGCCGCGGCGGTGTCCTCGCCGATGCCGCGGACCTGGAGCAACTGCTGCCGGGAGGCGCGCAGAATGGCCGTGGCGTCGCCGAAATGTTCGATCAATTGCCGCACGCGGACTGGGCCGACGTGCTCGATCAGATTCAGCGCCACGAGGGCTTCGCGTTGCTCCATGCCGCACCGATAACCGTTTCATTCTCGCCCCGCAAGGCAAAACCATGCGCCACCTGTCGTTGGCGGCTACCATCCCCGGGATGATTGAATCTACTCTGGCACCTCGCGGGGGACGCGTTTGAAACGCCGGATCAGGGGCACCAGCCAGACGCCAATCCCAGCCAGCATAGTGCCGATCATGGCCCAGGTTGTGGCCGACGAAAGCTGCGGCTCCGCCAGCCGGTTGGCTTGGATGGTCGTCAAGTGCGTCCCGATGACAAAGCCGGCCATCAGCGGAGCGAGCCATAGCGAGTGACTGAAGAGATAGGCGAGCGTCTCCCTCCGCCTCTCCGGGGCGAGCCAGTAGCCGCGGTGTGGGATGTTGCATAACCAGTCCGGCAGGAACCGGGCCGCATAGCAGACGGCTGGCGCGAACAGCGGGAAGGCCAGGCCAAACACCAGCATGAACCGCACATACGACGCGCGGCTGCTCCAGCCGTCGGGCTGGCCGCCGGCATCAAAGTGCGTGGCCATGCGCTCCGGCAGTCCTGAAATCGAACTTGTCAGGTGGCCGACCAGCGCCAGGTAGAGTAGAGCAGCGATGACCAGGGGTATGCTTGCTTTCTTCATAGCATGAGTTGTCAGGGGCGCTTTCACATCTGCCCGTTGTCCATAGGCGTTTAACACTCAAACCGATACCCGATATCCCGGATCGTATGAATAAACTGCGGGCTGCGCGGGTCCGGCTCGATCTTGCTCCGCAGCGTCGTCACGCACCGGTCCACGCTCCGGTCGGTCACGATCACCTCGTTGCCCCAGACCGCCTCCAGAATGCTGTCCCGCGTCAGCGCCCTGCCCACCCGCTTCACAAAGAACTCCAGCAGCCGGAACTCCTTGGCCGTCAGCACGATCTCCTTCCCCTTCCGGAACAGCTTGTGCGCCGTCAAATCCAGCCGGCAATCGCCAAACTCGTGCACCGCCGCCTCCGGCCCCTGTCGCCGCAGAAACGCCTTCACCCGCGCGAGCAACTCCCGGATGCTGAATGGCTTGGTCACGTAATCGTCGGCCCCAAGCTCCAACCCTCGCACAATGTCGTCCTCCTGCCCCTTGGCCGTCAGCATCATGATCGGCATGTCCAGTTGCCGCGCCCGGGCCGCCTGGCAAATCTCGTAGCCGTTGACCTTGGGCAGCATCAGGTCCAGCAGCAACAGGTCCGGCGGCGCCGTCAGCAGCGCCTCCAAGCCCTTCTGGCCGTCCCGCGCCGCGCGCACCACGTAGCCCTGCGCCTCGAAGTTGTCCTTTAACCCGCGCAGCAACACCGGGTCGTCTTCAATGATCAAGATGGTCTTGGCGCTCATTGTGTGGGTTGTCGGCCTGGCGCAGGAGCCCCGCTTCGGCTCAAACGTTTTGCACGCGCGAGCAGGTCGCGGATGCCGAAGGGCTTGGTCAGATAATCGTCTGCGCCCACCGCAAGGCCGCGAAGGACATCGTCCACCCGGCATTTGGCCGACAGCATGATGATCGGGGTGCTCAGGCGGCGCGACCGGGCCAGGCGGCAGATTTCGTAGCCGTTAACCTTGGGCAGCATAACGTCAAGCAGCGCCAGATCCGGCGGGTCGCGGAACAGCGCCTCCAGACCCGTCTCGCCGTCGCGGGCGGTGCGTACTTGGTAGCCTTGCGCCTGAAAGTTGTCCTTCAGACCGCGCAGCAAGGCGGTATCATCTTCGACAATCAGTATCTTTATCGCGGTCATACAAGTCTCCTGTTTAACCGGCATTTGGTAGTGGTTTTTGTTCCGGATCGGGGCGGGCGGCCGCCCGGGGCAGGGAGATGATAAACGTGCTGCCGCGGCCGGGTTGGCTTTCGACGCGCACACTGCCGTGGTGGGCGGTGACAATGAACTTCACGATGCTCAAGCCCAGGCCGCAGCCGCCGCCGCTCCGGGACAGGCGCTGGTCCACCTGGAAGAAGCGCCTGAAGATGCGTCTGGTATCGCGCGGGGACAAGCCGATCCCGTTGTCCTTGACGGCGAAGAAAACGCTGCCGTTCGCCGCGCCGGCGCTCAAGGTAATTTGCTTTTCCTCCCCCGAATACTTGTAGGCATTATCCAGCAGGTTGACCAGGGCGGTGACCATCGCGTCGGGGTCTGCCATCACCTCCGGCAGCGCCGGCGGGACTTCGGTCTTGAACTCGCAGCCGGAGGCGTTAAAGCGCTCCCGCACCGCCGTCACCGCTCCTTCGACGATTACCGCCGCGGGCACTTCCTTGAAGCCGAAGGAATACTTATTGCGTTCCATGCGCGAGAAGGTGAGGAAGTTGTCAATCAGCCGGCTGAGCCGGAGGTTCTCTTGGGCGATGAGCTGGAGATACTCGCGGGCGGTCTGCTCGTGGAGCGGCTGCGAGTTCAACAACGTGTCCACCAACAGGCGCATGGAGGACAGCGGCGTTTTCAGCTCGTGCGTCACGTTCGCCACCAGATCGTTCCGGAGTTGCGTTAGCGCCATCTGCCGACGCACCAACCGCAGCGCCAGCGCTGCCAGCACGATCACCGCCGCCAATACCAGCACCCCGATCCACACATACGCCGTCACCCGCTGCTCCGCCGCCGTCTCAAACAGCCCTTCCCCCTCCGGCGACAACGCCAGCCGCCACCCCGATAAACTCGCCCCCGCCGGCACGCTCATGAGGAAGCGCTCGAACTCCTTGCCCGGTGGCACAAACGCCAGCTTCACATCCTCTGGCAACAATTGCGCCGACACCGCGCCCCGCATCCGCCCCACTACGCCTTCAGTCCGGTGCAGCGTTAGTACCCGTCCCCGACCGCACGCAAGCTGCCACACTCCCGGCAGCGCCGTCCCGCGCAACCCGGGCTCGGGGGAAATCTCCACGCCTGTCTCCACCCACCGCGCCGCCAGGTCTTCCGCCGCCAGCAACCGCTGCAGCGCCTCATCCGGCGACAGCCGCTGCAACTCGCGCATGAGGAAACGCCGCTGCGGCGCAGACATCCCCGCGTCGTCATAATCCAACACGCGCTGCCGCAACCGTTTCAGCGGCTCGCGCGCCCGTTCCGGCGTGGAGTCCTTCAGCAGTTCGACCGCCATCAGCTCCGCGTTCGGCGCCACCAGCCGGCCCTGTGCATCCGTCGCCGCCCGAAAGCGCTCCTCCGCCAGCGGCCCCGTCAGCACCGCCAACGCCTCCTCTCGCTTCCCGGCCTTGACCAGGCAGCGCGCCTGCGCCTGCAACCCGCGCGCCGCCAAACAGCTGTCGGTCGCTTGCGCCGCCAGCCGGGCGAACGCGGCTGCCGCCCCCGCCGGATCGCTTTGCTCCAGTTTCTCGGCCTCGGTCCAGTCGGCGCCTGCCGCATCCGGCTCCGGCGCCGGAGCGGGTCCCGGGTAACTTGCCTTCCCCTCGGCATCAACGCAGACAACCGCTTCCGCCAGTCCCGCGCGGACCGTCTTGGCGAACAACGCCGCCGGCGTTAACCGCTCCGCATCCGTTTCCAACTCCGCGATCGTCCGCGCCCAGTAGCCTTCCACCTCTTTCTGCGCCAGCCCCAGGTTGACCCGGTAGGCGTCCGCCAGCTTTTGCCGCGCCGCCAACCGCTCGTTGTGCGCGGCCTGGCTCATGAACCACAGCAGGCACACCGACGGCACCAGCACCGCCAGCAACAGCAGCAGCATCAGCCACGACCCGCTCGGTCGCCCGCCGCCCATCGCCAGCTTTGCCCTGATTGCCTTCACGTTATCACTGCTCTCACACTTAAACCGTAAGGAGGCAGGGCGCGCCGTCCCCAGCGCGCCCTCCCCATGTATCTCATGTAATCCATGTAACTCTTCTAACTCTCTTAACTCCCCGCCTGCAGCTCAGCCTCGCTTCTCTCTATACGAATCCACAACTGCCTCGAACGCAGGTTTGCACCCCTCAAAGTCCTTCTCCGGGACGATCAACGTCATTACTGCCGTGTTGGCCTTGCCGGGCACGAATACCGCATAGCCAACCTTCTTCTCTTTCTTGTCCATGAAGTCACCGACCACGCTCATCCCGGCCTGGCCCGCGACTGTTCGTTCCTGCCAGCTCTCCGGCCGGATCTTCAGCGCCTTCAACGTCTTGACCGCCTCGCCCGCGATCACTTCCTTCTCCGCCCACTCGCGCAACGACTGCCCCGCCTTCGGCCCATGAATCTCGCGGCTCCCCACGTTCACCGCGATCATCGCCACGGCATCCGGATCGAGCACCACCACGCGGGTTGTGTCCTTCTCGTCGTCCGTTTCCGCGGCATGGAACACCCACTCCGCCGGCGCCGTCAGCCCGAACCCCAGCTCCGCATCCTTGTAGGCCACCGGCTCCCCGGCCTTCCGCTGCGTCACCTGCGCCAGCTCCGCCACCACTCCGCCCGCTTCGAACTTCACCAGATAACGGTGCGCATCCGCCGAGTAGTAGAACGTCTGGTTCACCGGGGTGAGCTCGATCTTGTAGCAGTCGAACTCTCCCGCCGGCACCTTCACCTTCTCCTCGCCCGCCACCTTGACCCCCAACGGGATGATGTTCCCGCCTCCCAGCCCGCTGAAGATGCGCAGCGTCGTCTTATAGCCCGACCTCAACGGCAGCCGTCGAATCAACTGCGCCGCCTCCTCGTTGTCATACACCACCCCCGCCAGGTTCACCTTTTTGATTCCGTCCTTGCCTGCAATTCTCACCTCTGCCTGCCCGTCCGAATAGGCTACCTCGGTCTCCCCCATCAGATCCACCTTCCACCAGGCGCGCAGCGGCTTGAACGTCTCCGCCTCCGCCTCCACCCGGCTCGCCTGCTGCGTCGTCGCGAACAGCCGCGAGGACACCCGCCATAGCTTCTGCCCGTTGGTCTCCCCCGCATTGATCCGGTAAACCACCGTCCCGAGCTTGAAGCCGGTCGGGAACTTGATATCCAACTGCATCTCCTCCCCCTCCACCCACGGCGCCCGCAGCAACGGCGTCGCTCCGGTCAGGTATCGGCTGGCCAGCGCCACCAGGTCCCGCTGTTCCGGGTAGTCCCGCACCACCCGCTCGAACGCCGCCGTCGCCTCGGCGTAGTTCTTCTTCTTGTGGAAACACATCCCCAGCCGGTATTGCGCCTGCGCCGCCACCGCCTGCCCCGCTTTGCCCTCCGCCACCACCTGCTGATACAGCTTCATCGCCTCGTCAATGTCTCCCTTGGTCTGCTCCGAGTAGAGGCCCTGTTCGAGCAGCTCGGCGGGCGAAGGGGCAGCGGCGGCCAGCGCCGTTGGGAGCGGGTTTGCAAGCGAAAGCAGGAGGAGCGTCGCACCGGTCCTGCGTGCCAATTTGGTTACAAGATTTGTTGTTTTCATACGCCACAACCTAAAGCGTGATTGTTACCGGCGTATTACCAGCATATCCGTTGTTTGTCACCTTCAGCCTCTGAAGGCAGGGCCGCCAAATTCGCCGCAGCCCGCCTGTAACCAACTCGACTCGCGGGGAAGGTCGCCGGCTCCACCGCGGAATTGCTCCGGAGGGGATACGGGTCAATTACTGAGGGTAATGGCTGTTCGGACGGGGGGGATTCTGGGTTGCGCAAGGGGCGGCGGCCTTGCCGCTCCGTTATCGTGGCGGCGCCTCAGCCAGCACTTTCTCAATCTTCGGTGCCAGCCGTTGCGCCATTCTCTCGTTGCCCTCGTCGTTGGGATGCGTGAAGTCGGTGAACAGGTTCTTGTCCGCCTCGCCGAATAACTCCAGGCCCTCGACCACGAACATCAGCTTATCCCCAGCCTGACGGCGGTCCAGCGCGGCCTGGCGCATCACGGTCCGCAAATCTTCGGACCGCTTTTTATAGTCAGGCTGGCTCGCCTCTTTGTCCGAGTAGATTGGGGTGACGCAGAAGATGGGGGCTTGGGGGTGCGAGGCGCGTATGGTGTCGAGCATGCGACTGTACCGTTCGGGCGTGGGTGCGCCGTAGGATTTGCCCAGGTCGAACAGGTAGCAGCAGGCGTCCAGTTGGTTGACCAGCGCGACCACTTCCGCCTCGGCTTTGCCGGCGCCGCCGAAGCCAAGATTCACGAAATCCAGGTTCAGCCGGCGAGCCACCGCGGCCGGATAGGTCCGGGAGGGATGGGCAGCGCCAGTCCCTTGCAGGACAGAGGAGCCATAGCAAACCATGGGACGCTTCCCGGCGAAGGCCGGCGGCGTTCTGAACTTGGCATCGCCGTCCACCCCCACGGCGAAGACCCGAATTTCACGGTTGTGGGGCAGGTAGATCGTGATGTCTTTCCAGCCGTGATCCTTCTTCTCGAAGAAGACCAGGTCCACCCGCTGAGTCCCTGTCGCGCTGACGGAGCCGGCGTATTCGCCATTTACAAAGGCATCAAAGAACCATCGCTTCCCACCTTGCTGGAGGGTTTGGACCCTAATGCCGAGCCATGTGCTGTTGCAGGACAAGCGGATCCGCCCGCCGTCGGGAGCTACCGCCCGGTTCCAAACCGCCTTGGGCACTTGTTCTTTGGCGCTCCTGGGCAGGCGCCACAGATCCGGCGCATTCTCGGCCAGCCACGGCAGCCCGCGCATTTCGAGTTGGGGGTGAGGCAGGGCGAGCCATTTTACGGCCGCCGACTTTCCAGCCGCGGCCGGTGCTGCCGCCTTTACCCCGGCGGGCCAGAATAGGGCCGCCGCCAAGCCAACCTTAAGAACCGCAGCCTTGCGCATAATATTTTCAATTCCCCGCACCCACGACGCTGCCCGGGTGCGTCTCGATTCGCCGGGACGATCCCGCGGCGCACGATTATTCAAGTGTCGAAGGCCCGATTCTGGCGTAAGCTCCCGCCATGCGCTATCGAATTCTGGGCAGCACGGGTCTGCGCGTGTCAGTCATTGGTCTGGGCACCTGGCAGTTTGGGGGCGAGTGGGGCCGCGCGTTCTCCCAGGCTGACGTTGACGCCATCCTCGACCAGGCCGCCGAACGCGGCGTGAACTTCCTCGACACCGCCGAGTGCTACGGGGACCACCTGTCCGAGAGTTTGATCGGCGATTACCTCGGCCGGCACGACCGCTCACGCTGGATCGTCGCGACCAAGTTCGGCCATCGCTTCAACGGATTCCTGGACCGGACCGCGGAGTTCTCTGCTGCGGACATGTGCCGGCAACTCGAGGCCTCGCTTCGGGCGCTACGCACGGAGACCGTTGACCTCTACCAATTCCATTCCGGCTCGGACGAGCAACTGCTGAATGAGGACTTATGGACCTTGCTGGCCGAGCAGAAACGGTTGGGCAAGATCCGGCATCTGGGCATCTCAGTGCTAGGCAAGGGCAGCGAGTTGCAGGCCCGCGAAGCGCGGCGGCTCGGAGTGGAGGCGCTCCAGGTGATCTACAGCCGGCTGGATCGCCGGTCGGAGCAGCTCCATTTTCCTTATGCCCAAAAGGACAACCTCGGCATCCTCGCGCGCGTCCCGTTGGCTTGCGGGTTGTTGAGCGGCAAATACCGTTCCGGCGCAACCTTCCCGGCCAATGATCGGCGCTCCGCTCTGGAGGCCAGGCAAATGCACGACGATCTCGCGGAGGTGGAGCGCATCCGCCAAACCGAACTGCCCGCGGGCGTGCCGATGGCGCAGTGGGCCCTGGCGTGGTGTTTGAAGCATCCCGCGGTCACAACGGTTATTCCTGGCTGCAAAGATCCGGCGCAGGTCGCCGCCAACGCCGCCGCGGCCGAGGTAGAACTTCCATAGGAAAGAGGCGCGCGCTGGGTGCCGCTGGCGCTTTGCCGGTGTCTCCTGGCGCCTAAGGGGCGCGCTTCCGCCACCAAGCCAACAGGACAAACCCAGTGAGTGTCACGACCCCCACGCTGGGCTCGGGGATAATCGCTACGCGGAAGCCAATTTCCCACCGCTCTTCCGTCGGGTCAGTGGATCCTATGAGGCCTGCGGATCCGCCGTCCGTGGAGTTCCAGCTTCCGCCGAGCAGCACACACAAACCGTCGCTGACGGTCTCAGTCCATTCCACCACATTGCCGGCCTGATCGAAGGTGCCGTAATAGCTGCGAGCCAAGGTATAGGCCCCCGCGTCCGTCAACGCGTTGCCCGACGGCAGGTTAATGGAATTGTTGAGGGCATTGCCACCGTTGTAGCCATTGGCGATGCCGTCGTCGTAGTAGTAGTTAGCACTGTTTGGGTCGGATGAATTCCCCGGCCGGCTGTTGGGCTGGTCGTTGCTGCGCGTGGGGTAAAGCCAGTAGCCGGCGTTGCCCGAGGCGCCGGTCGGATCGTAATACGCGGCCTTGTGCCACTCATCCTGGGTGGAGAGGCAGAAAAGCGCCCCAGGGTCCCTGGCAAAGCCGGTGCCACTGGTCGCGCCATTAAGGGTGTAAACCCCGGCCTCAGTCGTGGCCGGCCCTTGCAATCCGGTCGGTTGGCCGTTCTGGAGCCAGTTGACGAAGCGCGCCGCGTCAAACCAGCTTACATACGTCACGGGCCGGTTGCCGCTCCCGAAGACGGAGTAGTGGTAGCTGCCGGAGGAGCCGGTCCGTATAATGCCGCGGACCTGCGGCAGCGAGTTCAGCAAGGGGTTGTAGAGGCTATAGGTATCAGTGGCGCCGACGGCGTTGAGGAAAGCGCAATACTGATTAAGGGTCACCTCGTACTTGCCCATGGAATAATCGTAACCGACGGAGCCCGCATCGAACATCCAGTCTGCGGGGTTGTTGATGTTCCCGACCGGCACGGATTGGATGGTGATCAGGGCCGAGGCGTTTCCCACCAGCAGTCCCAAAGTCCCCAGTACCAGGGGCAACATGTTGGATGCTCGCTTCATGATAAGTGCGGATTGTGGCCAATTGCCGGCTTGATGTCGAGGCCTGTTAGCTTGCATTCTTCCGCCAGACCGCCAGGCCACCGGCGACGTTCAGCAGCGCCGTCAGCAGGCAGACGCCTCCGACACCAATCAGCGGGATTAACACGGTGCAAGCCAGCAGCGCGCCCAGGCAGGCGCCGACAAAGTCCGCCTCGTAGAGCCGGGCGGCGCCGCGGATCGTGCCGTCATATTCCAGGCGGTTGGCCAGCGGGAACTGCATTCCGACCAGTATTGCCAGTATCAGCGTCAGGAGCGCGATGATTGCTTGAACCATTGCCAGGGAAGCAGCCGACCCGCCCATCCGGTTTAGCAGCGGCAGCCAGAGCGGTAGCAGTGCGGCGAAGCCCGCGATGAGAAACGCCAGCAGCGACAAGCTGCCACTACCGAGACTCAGGAGCTTGTTGGTGGATTCGCAGGTATGACTACCTGCAACGCCTGTTTCTTCCCCGCCCCGTCCGGGTCTGTTGTGGAGCGTGGGAGGCGCAGTCAGCCTTTCGTTTGCGCCGGACGGGCTCACCTCGCTGGCAGACTGGCGAGGGCTCTCTCTCTGTCCAAGAGAGAAGGGGAATGAAGCGTGCGTCTTGCCAAAAAGATCATTCTTGGGACCTCCCGCCACCCGGACTCCAAAGAGGCCCGGAACGGCACGCCAATCCTCGCCCTTTACTGCAAGCCGGTTCACCACGAGCGCCCCCAGCGCCAATCCCGCCATGAAGACCGTTACAATGACCCCCACCTGGTGATAGACTGAGCCACAAAGGACCTGGAAGGCCAGCAGCAGAACTAACTCCAGGGCGGAGGCGGCGAAGCCTGAAGCAAACAGTACAAAAGCATTGCCGCGAAACCGCACAAGGTACAAGCCAAGCGCCAGCAGCAATCCCGCCTCGATCAGTCCGACCCGGACGTCGAACTGACTCATCCAGTGGCGAAGGTAGTAATAGTAGAGGACGGGGCTGAAGTCCTTATTCGTCGCCGCCGGCTGTTCCGCGGCGTTGGCGAGGGACGCCATGCGGTCCGGCGTCAGCATGGCGGACAGGTAGTGGCGATTTACCAGGCGTGTCTTGATCTGCCGCTGCTCCAGGCGCGAGGCAACATCGGCAAACAGCGGCCCGTCCGACGCCAGGAAAAACACCCGTCCGCCGGGGATCAGCAGCACATTGCGGAACGATCGCCGCGCCGCCATCCTCGCCGAGGACAGCATGCGTGCCAGCTCCGGGCTAACGTAGTTCTCATACTGGCCGAGCGCGAAGCACACCACTCCGTTGCCGACCAGCACGCTTTTGACCTCGGCCAGGAATTCCGCGGTATAGAAGCGGTTGATCTGAGCGCTGGCAGGAGCGGGAACGTCCACAATGACCACATCGTATTGCTCCTTGGCCTGCTTCACGAACAGCCGCCCATCCGTGTTGATGATTCGGATCCGGCTGTCGGCCAGGTTCTGCGGCAGATACTTCCTGCCGAGCGCCAGGATCAGCGGGTCCAGCTCCACGTAATCCACCGTCCGGACGCCATGCTTGAGAATCTCGCGCGCCGTGCCCGAGATGCCGCCGCCAACGAGCAACACCCGCTGCGACTCCGGGCGCTGCGCCATCGCATAGTGCACGGTTTCCTCCACGCGCTGGTCGTCGCGGGTCGAGGTGATGGGGATGCCGTTTTCAATGAAATCATACTGTCCAGCCGATTTGGTCACGACCACCTTGCCGTAGGGCGAGTTGGCATGGGCGACAACGCGCGACCGAGGATATTGCAGACAGGTTGAAATGCTGTCCAGGTCCGCCAGGAACGTGATGCCGACCAATCCAACCCCCAGTGCGGGGGCAAATGCGGGAACCAGGCGGGCAGCCAACCCCGTCCCCTGCTCCTCCAGCCCCACCCGCCATGCCAGTGCCAGGTTGAGCGCGGCGGGACAGACGAGGATAGCGATATGGTCGAGCCAGTGAACCAGCACCAGGCTGAATAGGACGCCGCCGGTGATGCTGCCGATGCTGTCCGCGACGTAGGCGCGACCGATTCCCGCCGCTCCCTCTTCGCGCACCAGGATTGCGCATGCCAGGGTCAGCGCATAGCCCGCCAACAGGCAATATGGCAGAAGCAATACGAACGTGGCTCCCACCGTCTCCGTGGCGCCCGCCGCCGCGCCGCGGACGAATACCACATTGCGCAATGTCCGCAACAGGAACACCTGCGCGAGCGGCAGCACCGCCACCAGCATCTGGATTCCCGCCAGAGCGCTGAATTGGTTGCGCAGCTTCGCCGCGGTGCGCCCCAGCCCCGCGCCAAGGCCCATCAACAGGAGCCACAAGCCGAGCACCACGCCCAGCACCATCTCATTGCCGGAGAATACGGCCAGCAACTCGCGCATTAGCGCCAGTTGCGTCATCACGCACGACACCCCGAGCGCCGCTACGCTCGCCAGCACCAGCCGCCGGCGATCAGGAGCGCGGATGTTCTTCCTCAAAGCATTCCACGTGATAGGTGGAAACCGAGACATCCGTTCCTCGCCACGCGGAGGGTTCGCAGCCGGCCTTCTGGGAGAGATGGTTGAGGAATGCAGTCTTGTCGGGTATCTGCGCCCAGACCTGCGGCAGAAACGTCGCGGTGCGCGGGCCGATGTGCAGCAGCACCCCGTCCTCGTTCGGGTGCAGCTTGCTCAGCAGGTCGTCCGGCGAAGTGAACGCCAGCGGCTGCGGCTCCGTCAGCACGCTGATCTCGATCTTGATGTCGCCCAATTCGCCCGGCTGGACTGGTGGGAAGCGCGGGTCGCGCAGGGCGGCGTTCCGGGCGTTTTCGGCTACCGCCCGGTGCAACGGCTCGATAGCAGTCAGGTGGCCGATGCAGCCTCGCAGCGCCCCGCTCTTGGTCAACGTGACGAAGCAGGCCTTCTTTTCGAGCAGTTTCGGCGGCAGGCTCCTGGCTTCCGACTCCGGCAGGCTCCCTGTGGCCGTCACGCTCTTCAACGTTCTGCGCGCGAGGTCCAGCAGTGATTTCCGCTCCTCCGCCGACAGGGTCTCCGATGTCGGCGCGTAAAACGCCACTGCCGTGTATCCCACCACACGGTCTTTCTCGCCGGCCACATCGCCACTATTACGGTAATCGAGCAATTGCGCCTTCCAACCCTTCTGCCGCGCCAGGTGCAGCAGCGCCAGCACCGGAAGCTTGCCGCACGCTTCCTGCGCCTTCATCGCGTCAATGTCCAGGTCGCAGATGGCTTTGACGCAACGGCTGTCCAGCCCTTTCGCGGACTCGTAGGAATGATAATGGCTCAAGTCTGTGCTGGCGACAAATATCGTCCGATCATCCATTCGCTCCGCCAGCGCCCTCGCCAACTGTTCCGGGTCTGCCTCGCCAACTACCACGGGCAAGAGCTGGAAGTTCTTGAGCACCTTCTGCAGGAAAGGCACCTGGACCTCGACTGAGTGCTCCCACGTCTCAGGCGTGTCCTGACCAGCTTCGGGCGCGGTCTTTGGCGCCTGCCGCCACCAACCCGGGCGCTGGACCATGCACTGCGGTTCCAGCACAAAGGGCGCGACCGACGCCAGCCCCTTCGCTTTGTCTGAGATCGGGACCAGACCCAGCGGCGTCCGGTAAGCCTCCGCGTTTGGGACGCACGCCCCTTGGAACAGCGCGTAGTGGCTGGCGCCAATGACGACCACCGTGCGCACGTCGCGCCCGGCCAACTGCTTGTAGGCTATGGCCGCCGTCTGTCCGGAGAAATCATAACCCGCGTGCGGACAGACCAGGCCCTTTAGCCGCGAGATATGGCGGTCCGGCGCGGCCGCCAGCAGCCGGTCGAGCGCATCGGAAAGCTTCGCCGCCTCGCCCGGGTAGAAGAGCCCCGCCACCGCGGGCTCACGGATTCGCTGCGCGCTCTTGTTGGACGCCGCCAACCCCACCTGGTTTGTGGGCTGCGTGTCATGGAACGAATCCGGTCGGGCTCCGCACCCAAAGCCGGCAAGCAGCAGCGCCAACGCGATACCGCCGCCACACCCTCTAGCACAGCCTTGCGAGTGATTTGCCATGCCTGCAAGGCATACTCCTTCGCCGGCCGATGGCAAGGCCAAAATCATGACCTTCACCACTGCTTCCCTTCCTTGGCAGAGCCAGCTTATCCTTCAGTTTGAGTACAATCGGCTGGATTGCGCCCGAAACACCCGCCAGACCCCGATGCGAGCCCGCCGATACCCCGGTGTGTATCCCATGGGGAGCGCTCCCCATGGGATACACACCGGGGTATCGCCATGGTCTAGCCGAAGTCAGCCCGTGCAAACGCGCCGTACTGTCCATTTTTGAGACAGCCGGAGGAAGGGTGACAGCCAGGGATCAGCGCGCTTTGCTCTGCGCAGCCTGCCGCAGTTGAATCTCGAACAGACGGAAATGTCGACGTTCCTCCGCAAGAAACCGGGATACGCCCGCCGCCTTTGTTGTTCGCGCGAAAGGTATTGGCAATTCTGAAACGTCGCACTACCATGGAAAGGCAAAGCAAGTATGTGCCGCTTCACCCAGCACCTCGGGGTAACCGTCAGCCGAAGCCTCGCACTGCTTGCACTGGTGCTGGGTAGTGCTTCTGGCTTGGGAGCAGACAACGCGGTTTACCTCTGGAGGACCTTCGCGGGACAACCGGGCAGTTGGGGCACCAACGATGGCGCGGGCGGCGCGGCGCGTTTCTACTATCCGGGCGGAGTAGCGGCGGACGGCGCGGGCAACCTCTTTGTGGCGGACACCATCAATCACACCATCCGGAAAGTGACGAGCGCCGGGGCAGTGACGACCCTGGCGGGCAGCGCGGGCAACGCCGGCACCAACGATGGCACTGGCAGCGCGGCGCGGTTCTGGTATCCGTCCGGGGTGGCGGTGGACGGCACGGGTAACGTTTATGTGGCGGACCAGGGCAGCCACACCATCCGCCGCATCACGAGCGGCGGGGCAGTGTCAACGCTCGCGGGCTTGGGGGGAAATAGCGGCACCAACGATGGTACCGGCAGCGCGGCGCGGTTCTCGTCTCCGTCCGGGGTGGCGGTGGATGGCGCGGGCACCGTGTATGTGGCCGATTACTTCAACCACACCATCCGCCAGGTGACCAGCGCCGGGATCGTCACCACACTTGCGGGTTGGGCGGGGCAGAGTGGGACGAACGATTCCCAGGGCACCGCGGCGCGGTTCTCGCTTCCCTCAAGTGTCGCGGTGGATACTGACGGAAATGTGTTTGTGGCGGATTTCGGGAACCACACCGTCCGCATGATCACCAGCGGCGGAATCGTCTCAACGCTTGCCGGGTTGGCGGGAAATCCCGGCAGCGATGACGGGCCGGGCGGCAGCGCGCGGTTTTACTATCCGCAAGGCGTCGCCGTGGACGCCGCGGGCAATGTGCTCGTGGCTGACCGCTTCAACCACACGATCCGGAAAGTGACGGGCGCAGGGGCGGTGACGACGTTGGGGGGTAGTGCGGAACTGAGCGGCACCAACGATGGCCCCGGCAACGCGGCACGGTTTAACTTGCCTTACGGCGTGGCGGCGGACAGCGCAGGCAATGTCTATGTGGCCGACACCTATAATCATCGCATCAGCAAAGGCATCTCCCTGCCAGTGCTTGCCATCCGGCAGTCTGGCAACAGCAGCATCGTGTTCTGGCCGTCGCCGTCCGCGAGTTTTGTGCTGGAAGAGAATTCCGACCCGGCCAATGCCACCGGCTGGGTGACCTGCGGCTACCCGATCGCCGACGACGGTACCAACAAGAGCATCACCATCACTTCGCCGACGGACAACCAATTCTTCCGGCTTGTGTCCGACTAACGGCGGCGGAAACGAAGCCGGTGTTTGTTCGCGCGGCCTTTCCCACCGGCTCCCATTTCCGAATTGCGCTTTCTAACGGGTTGGCCCATAACGGTGCGGATGTTGGCCAAGGTCTGCTCCGCCGCGGTCAGCGGCATCGAAGCGTATCCGGTCGAGGTGGAAGTCAATGCCGGCTACGGCGACACGCTCATCGTGATTGTTGTCAACAAAACACCCAAAGATTCTTTCGCTCATTTTCCCCTAATTTTACAGGGGTTTCGTGAGGTTTAGCCCCATTGACCCGAAAAAATGAAAGCCGAACAGAGGGAAATTGCCATTGTCGGGGGCATCCTGTTTGCCCTGCTTCTCGGGGCATGGTTTTTCACGGGACACAAGCCTCTCGAAAAAGACCAAGTGGGGGCGGTGATGGTCTTGCTGGCCTTGTTTTGCGTAGGGGTGTTTCTGGACAGGTGAACATTGAATGAAGGCACAATCGCTAAAGAGGATTACAAAATCACTGGAAACGGTTCTGGCCGAGATTGCGGCTTCGGGGCTTAGGGACCGAGACATCAGGCACAGGTATGCGGAGTTTTTGGTTGCCTCTGCTCTGGCCGAGCGGGGGCACGCCGTCCAAGTCCTGGGCGAAAGAGAGGACACCAGTGCAGACATTTACTTGCCCGCAACCCGCAAAAAGGTAGAGGTCAAATCCTGCAAGGCTCACGATGGCAATGGGGAAACCGATTGGGCCTACGCATCATTTGGAAAGGGGACTCAGATAAAACGCGGCAAGTTTGATTACTGCGTCTTCGTGGTGTTCGACAAATTGAGCGAAAGCGTTAGGGAGATTCTCATTTTCACGAGAGGCGAATTGAAAGAAGTCACCAAGATAAGGAAGGGCCTTGCCGCACATGAGGACACCAACCCTTGCCTGCTGATTTGTGCGCCAACCATTCAGGCTTATGACAGCAATCTAAAGCTGTGGGGCATCACGCCATTACAAATTGAGCGCGACCTTCGCCAGTATCCGAGAAGATTCGTGAACGCCTGGAGCAAGATAAAGTAACCGCATGGAAAACAACACCATGCTGGACGAGAACGCGGTTGTGGAAGCCGTTTGCTCGTTCCTAGGTCAGAAGGGATACGTCATCAAAAGCAAGTGCTCAACCACTGAGCAGGGGATTGACGTTTGCGCCGAAAAACCTTCCACGGGAGAGAGAATCGAAGTCGAAGCAAAAGGGGGCACCAGTTCGCGACAAGGGAGCAATCGGTTCGGGAAACCATACACTGAATCGCAGGTTATTGACCGAGTCGCGAAGGGATTCTATACGGTTTTCAAAATGAAGGGAGAGGGCTTGCCGAATACTCGATTTGTTCTGGCCGTGCCAGACACCCGATGGTTCCGCAAGCACTTAAATCCCGTAAGGCCAGCCTGTGAGGCAGCAGGAATCGGCGTCTTGTTGGTGACTGACGGGGCACAAGTGAAAATGTTCACTAGCTTTCAATTGTGAAAATCGTCTCAGGCGGTCAAACTGGCGCTGACCGTGCTGCCCTTGATTGGGCCATCGAGCGAGGCATTCCGCATGGGGGCTGGTGCCCGAAAGGCAGGCTGGCCGAGGATGGACCCATCGCCCCGCGCTACCAATTGCAGGAAACCCCAACCAGCAACTATCCTCAGCGGACAGAATGGAACGTGCGGGACAGTGACGGAACGGTGGTTTTCTCCATCGGCGCAGTTTTGTCTGGCGGTTCAAAGAAAACGGTTTCCCTTGCCCACAAGCACGGCAAACCAGTCCTCCACATTTCGCGAGACGGTGGGCCAGCGTTTCCAGACCAAGAATTGGTGCGGTTTATTCAGGCGCACAACATCCGCGTGCTTAACGTGGCAGGGCCGCGAGGGTCCAAAGAGCGAGAGGTTGCGGCTTTCGTCAAAACCGTTCTGCAACAGGCTTTGGGTTAACAGCGTGAACGCCACTGACCGCAGACACCTTGAACACGCCCAAGGCTGGTTGGGCTTGGGCAACTGGCAAGAAGCCAACGCGGAGTTGGAAGAAATTTCACCCGCCATGCGAGCACACCCCGAAACGTTGCGCGTGCGGTGTGGCGTTTACGCACTGGCCAAGAAATGGGACGGGGCTTACGAGATTGCGAGCGCACTTTGCCAGCGTCCAAAAACCAGTTGGCAGGACGCCTACAACCTTGCGCGTGCTGCCTGTCAGGTGGGACGCTTGAAAGAAGCCTACGCCAGCTTGCAACGGGCGATTGAATTGGCGGGGCGTGAGGACATCCGATTAACCGCCTTGAACGATGCGACTTTGGAACCGCTTTGGTTGAGGATTGGAGAATCCTGAAAAAGGAATTGTTTCACGTGCGGCCTTTCGGCATTTGTTTGCCCGCGCAAGCTCGACAGACCGAGTTTATTCAGTGAGTATTCGCAGTATGCAAGTAACAACCGTCACAGGCGAGACAATCCGTTTCAGCAGATGGGGAGCGCTGGCCCTGAATCACGTCATTGAATGCGGGCATGATTGGGTTGCAAATGTTTCGGTCATAGACGGAAAAAAGCAGAAGAACAGTCGCCGCGTTCACGTGTTTGTTTCACGGAATCCAGACGTGGCGCATTTAATGCAACTGGCGTTGCAACGGCATGACCTCAATATTCAATCAGGGAATGGGTAGCGTGATGATGCGAGCGCACTTGTCGCACGCAAGAGCCGACTTGTGAAGACCTCTGCAACCTTGCGCGTGCTGCCTTCCAGCTTGGACGCCTGAAAGAAGCCTACGCCAGCTTGCAACGGGCGATTGAGTTGGCGGGGCGTGAGGACATCCGATTAACCGCTCTGAACCATACGACTTTAGAACCTCTTTGGGTGCGGATTGGCGAGACGTGAAATCGGATGGTTGCTGGGCCTCAATATGTCAACAGCAACCTGTCTGAGACGTGTTCGCCCTCAAGGGTCTTCCCGTTCATTTGAAACCGTCTCAACATGGACCTGCCGCAATGCACTGAAAGCTCACGTTCAAACAGACCCTTTGGAAGCGGCAGGGCACAGACGGTCTTCCCCGATTTCTTCGTCCCGTCAATGCTGAGGGCGACGTAAACGCCCCTCGCCTTGCATTCCGCGATTCGTTGAAGGAGGTCTTCAAGCGAGAATGATTGAGCACCATACAAGATTGATTGCGTGTGACTGTATGGCGGGTCGCAGTAAACGAGGTCGCCAGCCTTGGCCATCGTCAACGCGGTGCCGTATTCCATCCGCAGAAATCTGGTGTTGGCCACTCGTTTCCGCCAAGCGTCAACGCGCTCCGCGAACGAATGGGGCGCTATTGGCTTATGAATGCCCACGGGGGTTGAAATGTAGCCATCCTTCTGACGAAAGCGAACAACACCGCCGTAGCAGCTACGGCAGATAAACAGCAAGTCCGCTCCGTTCGGCTTGGCGTTGTATCGAGCCTTAATGCGCTCGAAAACTTTCACCTTGTCGCCAGACATCATTTCGTGCCAGCGGTCTGCATACCACTGCTTCAAAGTTTCGGGGGCATCGTGCAAGGTCTTCCAAATCTCAATCAGAGGTTGGAATGAATCAGACCCTACACCGTGAGCAGGTGCCAGTGTTCCGAGGACACCCCCACTGCCCAAAAACGGCTCGTAGTACGTGCCAAAGCGTGGCGGGAAAAACGATATAATTTCCTCAGCCATACGCTGCTTGTTGCCAATCCACTTGAGCAACTGGCCCTTCAACGGGGCTGGCTCTGTGCCGAATAGTGGCATCTGTGCTTTGTCTCGCATCTTTTACCTGGGCCGACGGTATCCGAAAATGGGATAGTTGTCAAAGGTTCATATCGTCACCGCGTTTATGCAGAAGTCAATCTATAGTCGTGAGCAAAAGTGCTTACAGGGTTTGCTGCGAACGCTGCGCGTTGACGCTGGCCTGACACAAACGGCGATGGCAGCACGGCTCAAGCTCCCTCAATCATTTGTCAGCAAGTACGAGTCTGGCGAACGGATGCTAGATTTTGTGGAAATTCGCAACGTGTGCAAACACCTTGGAATTTCGCTCGCTGAGTTCGCAAAGCGGTTTGAAAGGGAGTTGAACAATGAAGCCCGATAACAGGTTTCTTGCTCAACCGAAACAATTTTGGGCGTGTGTCAGGTCAATTAGTCAATTGGTCGGATACACCGTAAGGGGGGAGGGCACAATTAAAGTGCCGTCAGTTGCCGAAATTCGTCAAGCATTCAGACAGCTAACGCTAGACGTTGACAAGATTGCTGACGCAACTGGCCACCCTACAGAGCTTGCAGAGATTCTGCGCCTCTATTTCCAACATCGTGCTACGGTTCTATATGACTCGGTACGGCCAAATCTGATGGACCTGGCGAGGGCACGTCAAACATTTCAACGGATACACGATGCCCGTTTGCACAATTGCCCTATGCCCATGAACAAGCAAAAGGGCGAAAAGAGGGCTGTTGCCTTCCTGACGGCAATAACCAACATGCTGATTGAGGAAAACTTAGGAGGGCTTCCCTGTTGCCATGACCCAAGAGTTTTGACAACCGTTACCAAGGATGGACTTCCATTGCGGACACTATCCCGCAGAGTTGACGGCGCATTTCCTGACACAATTAACCCGATAGCTATTTGGGAAATCAAAGAATACTACTACACAACTACCTTTGGCAGTCGGGTTGCGGACGGCGTTTATGAAACCCTAGTTGACGGGATGGAGCTTGAAGAACTGCATACCACAGAAAAGGTTAAGGTTAGACACTACCTAATGCTAGACGATTACAATACATGGTGGAACGATGGCAGGTCTTATCTTTGTCGAATAATAGACCTGCTACACATGGGCTACCTTGACGAAGTATTGTTTGGGCAGGAAATCGTTCAGGAATTGCCACGCATCGTGCGAGAGTGGGTGCAAGTTTATCGAGAGCAGCAACTCGTATTGCAACAAGCTGGAAGGGCATAATCATTGGCACACTCTGCTTTAATGAATGAACTTTCTAAAATCGCGTTAATGCGCGAACATATACCACTGCCGACGCCAAGGGGCACGGAGCTAGTTCATCATGTCCTAGGCGAGTACAGGCACATGGCAAGCACCATTGGGCCAAACAAGTCCGTTAATCTAGTATGCTGTGTCGGGGGGCGTGAATTTGACGTTTACAGCATTGGCAAGTATGGAGACATTCTATCTGTAGTAGGCAAGACTGCGGATGGGACAGAGTTTAGGACCTACGCGCCTATTGAGCTTGTTAGCTTTACCATCATCTTAAGCAAGAAGGTTAAGGCAGGAGCGCCACGCGAAATCGGCTTCTCTGCCGAAATGAAACGGCAACGGGCAAAGTAGCTAATACTACTTGGTTGCTGGCGGTTGTAATGCGGTGGAGGCAGTGGTGCCCATGCCAGTTTTCTGTGCCTGCTTCAAGCGGTCTAAAGCCTTCTTAGCTTCTTGAACCATGAATGGCGCACTGTAGAGATACTCTAAAATAGCACAGGTCATGTTCTCTAAGATTGGAACTTCCCTTACGGTCAGTGTGCCCAAGCCTGCGTGTGCGCCGACATTGCGAAAAATCCGCAGTTTATCCGCAACTGGCATCAGGTTGTCGGGAATTGCGCCGTGTTTTGAGAGGTATGCCAGTTTGTTATAGAGGTCTTTTCCTTTTGCGTTCCTATCTGCGCAAACTAAGTCAATCACACGCCCAATTATTCCACCGTAGGCATTAGCAGAAACGTTTCTAACCTTGAGTGCTTCGTTGTAAGCCTTAGCAATTGCTGGCGGTAGTCCGCGAGGAACTTTCGGGCCAATAGGGTAAAGAGTGTCATAGACAACATCCCTTCCGTCCATCCATTCGGCCCATCCGTAGCTGCGAAGCTCCATTTTTTGGCAGGCGGGGCATTTCAACAATTCGTAACCTGTCCCTTGCTCGAATGCTTCTCCCGTCCCTTCATCAACATAGTTCGCATTATCAAAGTAGTGAACAACACGCTCCATTGGTGCTGTGTTGCCACAATGCCTACACCGCTTAACCTCACTAAATTCAGGTTGTTTAGGTTTCTTTACCATGACCTCACTGTTTTTGAAGCGGGCTTTGCTTGCAAGAATAATCAGCGTTGCTGTGGTGCCCACGCTTGCGCCGTCAATCCCGTCAACTCGTGGGCAGCGTTGCTAACGGTCTGGTGCGAGCCGTTTAGCCTGTCGGCAATTCCCCGTATGTGGAAGCCATTAGCCAGGTTCTCGCACAACCCGCTTTCGTGCTGCCCGTTCACCAGCCCCACAAGGTAGTAGGTGCTTTCAGGCTCAGGTGTGGTCAGGTTCGGGCTGCTGGCGGGCACACAAAAAGGAAAGGGCGAGCCGCACGCCAAGGCGGAAAATCACAAATCGCCTTAACACGCGACCCGCCCCAAGGCTGGACTTGCGCCAGCCTCGCTTAGGGGTAGTAAACGCACCAAACGTCATTTGGCGGGAGCTTGGCGACAATCACACAACCAAGCCAACTGCCCCTGTAGAATCTAATAGCGGACGGTTAACTCCAACTTCACTGGCTTGCCCCCATTGTCGGCCAGGGCAACAAACTTTTCCTCTCGGGTGAGCACTTTGGGCAACTTAAGAGCGATATTCTTCCTGTCTCTACGCGCAATCGCTAGTTGCGCCCGCTGGTGGTCTGTCAGCTTTGATTCGTCAATCCCCGACACTTCAATGTCTAGCTTGCCAACCCTATCGTTGAATTGACGAACGTAGCGCCTTAATCTCGTTAGGGGATTTGCGTCAATACCCGCGTGCTCGCGATTCAACCGCTCTAGCTCGCTCTGGATTGATGTTACAGCCGCCTCTGCCGATTCATTGCCGTAGTCCTCAATCATGTTCCGAAACACAAGCTCAGGGCTTCTCTGCGCGGCAATGGCTTCGTAGAACCTGCCAACCAACGTTTGCACTTGGTCAGTGTTCATTCCCGCGTTTACAGCAAGGCAGTACTTGAGGCGGTTGGCATAAACGTCATTCGTGTTCATGGGGTCTAGTCCTCGCCTTTCAAACCCAAATCTTCGTGCGTCTGGTCAATAAGGTCTTGCAGCCTGTCCTCTGCCTCCTGCCTGTCTTGTTCAGTGATGCTCTCAAATTCGGCAGGAGCGTCTATGCCTTCGTTGAACGCCTTGCCTTTCCTAAGTGGATTGTATTTTGTTTCCATACTGTTAATTACACGATTTCAAAGATTGTGGCCCCGTCGTAACAACTAGGGACTTCGCTAACCCTGCCATTCTTGACGGCGACCTTAATCCAGCGCGAAAAGAGGCTTTCCACTTCGTCTAGTGGCAAATCATACCTGCGCGTTAACTGGATAACGTCATTTATGCGAAACGTCCTGTAGCTGCCAGATGCCAAGAGGAAGGAGACTACGGAAAGGAACTCGGCAACATGACTGTTAGAACCCTCACGGGCCGCTGGCAGTGAGGCGATGAACGCCTTGCTAAGCTCCGCGTCAGAGACGCGCAAGACGCCAGGTGTGGGCTTTGGGGCAGTGTGTAGTGTGGTCCTTTTCATGGTTACTTCCTCGCAGTCTTAGGCACGTTAGCCTTTGCCTGTTCGACAATCCCTAATACCTGCTCGCGGGGCACAAGCCTGTTGCGCCTAGTAATGGGACTAACCGTAAGCACGCCTCGCGCAATAAGGCGATACAGCGTTGACTTCGACAGGCTGAGGGCGTGGCCTACCTCTGGTAACGTCATCAATAGCGGTTCATTCATCATTGTTTTATGTTCGGGTCTATTGCCCATTGCCGCGCAATAGCACCGTTCCATTTCTTATTACACACAAATATGCCTATTGTCCCTGTTAGCTGCCGAAAAGTTAATTAAGCAGGGGGTAGCGCCATTGGTGTGCTAACATATTAAATAGAAGTCAGAGAGGCTCCTTCGTCCATGAAATAGGCTGGTTTAAGGCTACGTAGGGGCGGCGGATTTCTCTTTTTCCAAATAGCAAATAGAGGCGCACTAGACGGGTGCGTTTGTAGGTAGGTAGGTGCGACACAACCCTAGCGGGGACTTTAGCTGCCAGGTAGAGTGACTTGGGCCTAGTGTACTATTGTTGGGTGCTCTAGCTTGGGTGGGGATAGTGGATTGTAGCAGTTTAGAGTAGAGTCTAGGTGTGTCGGTATAGTGCCTAGCAGGTGGCGGGCTTTATGCTCTAGTAGAGTGACACAAATGTGATAGAAAAGAGCCTAGACGCATTGACACGTGAACTAGTAATTGGGTATTCTATGCACATGAAATTGAACGTTGCTAGAGTAAGGAACCTAGCACTGCCAATTCTATTGTGGCTGACATGGAGTGCCGCCCAAGCCCTCGGCCAGAGTTACCAAAACCAAGGGCAACGTGCTTGCAACACGGGGCGGCAGAACAGAGTTACAATGAACGAAGCAGTATATCAAGTAGTAACAGACCGCATTATTGCCCTTTTGGAAAAGGGCGTTATCCCGTGGCATCAGCCTTGGAACTGCGGAGAACAAGCCCCACAGAACCTTTTGAGTCGCAAAGCTTACAGGGGCGTGAATGTGTTCCTGTTGCAATCCATGCACTACGCCAGCCCGTTTTGGCTCAGCTATAAGCAGGCGCAAGACTTGGGCGGGCACGTCAAACGGGGCGAGAAGGGGTGCCCCGTGATTTTTTGGCGCTGGCTGGACACGAAAGACAAGGCGACAGGGGAAACGCAAAGGGTGCCCCTCTTGCGCTATTACACCGTCTTTCACGTCAGCCAGTGTGAGGGCATACCCGCAGACAAAATCCCCGCTCTGAAGGGCAGCGAACGCCAGCACAGCCCACTAGAGCAGGCAGAGAAAATCGTTGCCGCGATGCCAAAGCGGCCAGAAATCAAACAGGGGCTTGACCGTGCTTTCTATTCCCCTGCGGGTGACTTTGTGGGCATCCCTTCTGCCAATCAGTTCAAGACGGGTGAAGATTACTATTCCGTTCTTTTCCATGAACTGACGCACAGCACAGGGCACCAGAGCCGATTAAATCGCAAGGGTTTTGCGGGCACGGATGGCGACTGGTCGGCCTTTGGCTCTACGCCCTACGCCCGCGAGGAATTAGTTGCGGAAATGGGGGCGGCTTTCCTCTGCGGGCAGGTTGGCATTGTCGAGCGCACGATTGAAAACTCTGCGGCCTATGTTGGTTCATGGCTTAAGCGGTTGAAGGACGATGCCAAGTTAGTTGTGCAAGCTGCCGCTCAGGCTCAAAAGGCGGCAGACTGGATACTTGCCAAGCAATGGCAGGATGAACCGTCAGCCGAGAGCTAACCAACCAGAAGCGGAAGCCTGTCGCTATACGGTGGCAGGCTTCCATTACCTTATACCTATATGCAAGCCGCTACGGCACCGCGCAAAAACGAGCTAACCAACCCGCTCGAAAATGTCCGAAGTCGGGAGAGTCTTATTTCAGCCGAGCAGGAAAATGGCACGGTTGTCGAAGTCACCTTTCCCCATGCCAATACTCGTTTTCGGCCCACTAGCCCAAAACCCCCGAGAAAACCCCGCAATGCAGACAGACGCAGCAGGGAGTACTTAACCCCTGCTGAGGTTGAAAGCCTTATCAAGGCTGCTGACGGAATCGGCAGGTATGGGCATAGGGATTCGACTCTAATCCTCCTAGCGTATCGCCATGCGCTCAGGGTGTCTGAGCTTGTCTCGTTGCGATGGGACCAGATTAACCTCGGTCAGGGTTTGATTCACATTAACAGGTTAAAAAACGGCAATCCAAGCACGCACCCATTACGCGGCCCTGAACTACGGGCACTGCGCCGACTGCAACGCGATTATCCTAGCGCCTCCTACCTGTTCATTGGCGAGCGCGGCCCGCTGACAGACTCCGCAGTAAGGAAAATTGTGGCGAGGGCTGGCAGGAAAGCGGGGTTGCCGTTCCCTGTTCACCCTCACATGCTGAGACATGCGGCGGGCTACAAGCTCGCGAACGATGGTCAGGACACCAGAGCAATTCAGCACTACTTGGGCCACAGGAACATAACGCACACCGTCAGATACACCGAGTTGAGTCCCGAGCGTTTCAAAGACTTCTGGCAAGACTAGCCAGTTCATAAGCATCGCAACGCGCCCGCTCGACTGAGCGGGCGTTTTTGTTATACGCATTAGCCAGGTTAATGAAAAAATCGCCACGCCCATGCCGACAAATCGGCAGGGGGTGTTGTGTTTCTCTCGGCCCAGGCTGCGAGTCCAAAATTTGTCAATGCCAGAACTGCGGGGCTTAACACTCCTTGGGCAATGGCGGCACTCGCTTACGTTCACGGGCTTTTGCCTCTTTGATGTAGTTTGCACCCTGCGGGTAACAATGCTCCAAGAACTCTATTACCTTTGGGTTAAGTATGAGCATAACGGCTTGCGCCGTGTCTGGCACCATCACCGCACCAAGTCTTTGGTAAAGCCTTACCAGTTTGTAGCTCGGCATGGACTCGCTTGACGCATGGCCTATGAGGCGATGCACGGTGAACGACTTTAGCCCAAACAAAGTCCCCGCGACTTCATCAATCAAGAAGCTCCGCAGACCAAAGAAACTCCCCCTCCAGGGCTGTTCCACTTTCAACATAAGGGTGTTAACAGCAAACCCTGCGCGGAATGGTTCCAAGGTGAAAGTGAAGTGTGCATGGTGGTTGCCAGACGCCAAGCGATATGCGTAACCCGCGTAAACCCGTGCGCCGACAGGCCACGTTTCAGGTTCGGAAAATGGGAACTCCGCTTCCGCACGGCTGAGCGCGAGGCCAGTTCCTTGTCTCATAATTGTGGAAAGCACGTCCAGTTCAAAGGGTAGTTTGTCGGGCCAGTCAGTTTCAAAGCTCCCGATGGTAGGGCTACTTCCCTCGGGGCAGATTGACAGGAAACCTTGCTGTGCGGAGCGTTGCACTTCCGAATAATCGAGCACGATGCGGGCGCGGGGCCGCGTAAAAACATCTGCGTTGCTGGCAGTAAAAGAGTTCACTACTAAGAGTTACACCGCAAAGTGGGGGTTATCGCCACAAACGACAACCCCACTAGTCGCAACGGACTAGCGGGGCTGTTGTCAAACGGAATAGCGGCCTAGACGCTAGAACCGTTCACCTTGGCAGGACAAAGTAGTTGAGAGGCTTGGCTACAAGTTCACCGTCCATCACCATGCAATGCAGTTCCGTATGTAGTTCTTGGGTCAATGCCTCACGGGCAACCGCTGAGAGACTGTAGTTGCGGTATAAGTTCAATGACATACACTCAGCAATGTCTTTCGCTTTCAATCCCCGCCATCTACCGTAGCGTTTTCGGAAGCTCCATACGATGCCCGCTCGTATGTCGGGCTTACCCTTGAACTTGCGTGCGCCTAGTTGGTCGTCAATTACGTCTATCGCTCTCGCGTAGTCTTCTCTCTCGGCCAGTAGCTCGTTAACATCTTCTCGCTTCGTGTATTTACGTTTCATGGATACGCTGGATATAGAGCCTCACACAAACTGTAAGCGGATAGACTTGCCAGCCTGCGCCCGCTCGCGTATCGCATTCAGGATTCCCCGCGTTGCAATGACGTAGTATCCGTCACAGTCAGGGCAACATCTGCCATTCGTTAGCGGATAAGCATTCCGCCCGCCCGTCCAGCCTGTTGCTAGCTCTATGGGTATCGGCCCGCCGCATACGCTACAGATGCGGCGCTTGCTGGTTGTTTCGGTTGCACTGGTTTTGGTGACTTTCTCACCCCGATTCCTATTACTTGTAGGAGTTTTCATGCGGAGCATGGTATAGATTCAAACGCACTTGTCAAGCTTTTCCTACAATGTGCATTCCACCCGCATAAACATTGGTCGGGAACGCTGTTGCCCATAAGGGCCAGAAAGGAAAAAGGCTGGCATTCCGCTAGAATGCCAGCCGAATTGAGTAGAAACGGGAACTAGAGCCTAGATTTGCCTGCGGCTTTGGCCTTTTTCCAGCGTGCCTTTGCTGCCGCCGACAGCATTGCCTTTGCTGCCGCGCTCATTTTGCGCCTGCCCCTCTTGGCGGTGGGTGCGGGTGCTGCCCCCGCCTTGGCGGGTCTGCCCCTGCGCTTTGGAGCTTCTGCCCCCATGTCGGCAATGACCTTGTTTACGGCCTCTAGTTTCGCTTCTAGTTCTGCTTTGTATTTGAATATGTCCATAGCGTGCTTGCTTTCGATTTGTAACCGATGATGCGTTAGACTCTAGCGCACGGGCGTTAGCTGTCAACACCCCTCTTTGCGTCTTGCACGTGACTGCGCGCCTGATACCCTACAACGCAGCAATCGTGAAAGGCTCTTTATGGACTACAACCAACTACTTGCACAGCAACAGGCGGCAGTGAATCAGGCAATGCAGCTTTACTGGACAATTCTTTTAGGCGCAGCATTGATACAGCTTATTTTGTTTGGCGTGGGCTGTTGGGTCATTTACATGTTCTACGCTCGCCTGCGAGACATTGCAAACGAAGTGCGTAAACTTCGCGTTGCTTACGAAGCTGGACACACCGCGCAAAGCGGTTCAACGCCCCGACAGCCGTATTGGTCGCCCGAACAAGAAAACCCGTTTGCACCCGCAGGAGGGGACGCGAAGTACATGCCCAAGCATTAGCCGCTAGCCACTCGCATACTTCTGAGCGAGCTTTTCGAGTCCTGCGAGCCGTAAACCAAGGCGCAACTCGCCAGTCCACCGAGAACGGGCACTAGAACCTGTAACACGTATGTTCTTATCCTGAACGTATGATGACCTAAGAGAAGAAAGAGAAGATTGATTATTGTACTCTATACGTGGTACAAGTTCCTTGCTGGCGTTAAGCGTCATACGCTCCATAGTAATGACAGGTAAACAGCCTACTAGACTCTTGGCGGCATCCCTTACGATTTGCGAGACTGCGTAACGCTCCGCAACCAGCCCCAGCCAACCATCGTGCATAGGCACATAAAAAAGTCCACGCCTAGCGCACTCGGCCCCCACGGTTTCAACCATGATGTGGGCTTCTAGGTTTTGGAGCGTTGCGGCCATGTTTTCCCTGCCTAGCTCTTGGACACGCGTGGCGATGCCAGGAAAGTGAGCTTTGTAGAAGTCGAAAAAGTAGTTTTCAATCGCTCCGTTACAGAACCGCATGAAGTCCACATGCTTGACGGTATCCCTATCTGACTTGACCCCCGCCCAGTCGCGCACATGAATGTAGATGTCAGTAGATTCCAACAGCGCGTAGTATCGGGCCTGCTCCGCTTTGTCTCGTGTGAACGTGCCAAGCAACCACGGGTGACACGCCTTCAAGTCAAATTCGGCCAGTTCCCTCTTGCCTTTGTGCCTAATGAACTTGCGCCCCTCTTTGGGCATTTCAACAATCGTGTGGTACAGCCTGTTAACCACGCGCCCCTTAACCAAGTTTACCGCACCCGAATGCACCTTGGCCAGACCGTCCAGGGCTTTTGCGCTCAACTGCTGACGGGGTGCGATGTCCCGAGCCTCTAGTTGCTGGCAGCACGCAATTATCCAGTCCGCTACGGTGCCCTGTGCCGTGGAATGGTCCGCTTTCTTGCGGAGCCTCTTTGCATTGAACCGTGCCCAAGTGGTTCCTGTGGCGCGTGCCTGTGCGGGTATTCTGTAGGACTTTGTGAAGCCGCGCTTGTCCTCAGTGCTTTCTTGGTAGGACTCATTAACCTCTATCTCGCCCATGCTCACAAGCTGGTTAATGTATTTGCGGTAGTTCTCCCCGAGGCCGTCATTGAAGTATCGTGCCCCGATGTTGACGAAAAACGCGGGGTTGCGCTGTTTCTTGCTCAGGTAAACAATGATGTCTTGTGCGTAAGCCAGGTTGCGAGCCTCACGGTCGGGCAGTGCGGCCAGCTTGGCGTGCAATGAACTGGTTACTTGGAAGGACTTGGCTTTGAGCCAAAAAGGAGCAGGGGGCGATGGGAAGATGCTGCGGTCAGAAACCGCGTTTTGGTGCCCACCGCCCCCGTTCACCAAATTGAAATTGCTGCAATTCTGAGTTTGCATCTTACTGTATATTACACGTAGAAGACCTGACCTTACACAATTTCTACTTGTGCCTCTATAGGTTGCCCTCTAGTCAACTCAGCCTAGACGGGTTTCGAGCGATTCTATTCACCCGCGCCTAATCCAATCACACGATTGACCCATTTTGGACACAATCCTGTTACACGCTTGCGCCCGCCTGCCTAATCCAATCACACTTAAGCCCGATTGCTGAGCAAAAACGCGCACGCCTAATGGCGTGCCGTATTATATTGTTAATTATTGTAGGGCTGAGCTACTCGCGTGCTAGACTTGACCTATTTAGGAGTTGACAAGTTGCCAAGTCCTTGGTCTAATGGAGCTATAATGGAAAACACACTGCTCACACGCTATTCGGTCTATTTCGCTTACGTAAGAACGTTTGTCCGCAACTGTCTCAGGAGGAAACGCCAACGGTGGACTAACCCGCAAACGGGTCAGGTGTGTATGCGCGGTACTGACGGCAGGTTTGTTTCGTCGGGTAGAAGTGGCAATTGCCCGAACTATACTTAACATGTCGGGCAACTCGAAAATCTCTTGGACACACCATACGTTTAACCCGTGGTGGGGCTGTGAGAAGATTTCAGAAGGCTGTGCGAACTGCTACGCGGACAGTCTTAGCTCACGGTATGGTTTCGACGTGTGGGGCAAAGGCAAGCCCCGTAGAACTTTCGGCGCGACACATTGGGCCGAGCCTCTACGGTGGAACAGGAAAGCCGAGTCCGCCCGAACCCGTGCCCGTGTATTCTGCGGGTCTATGTGTGACTGGTTGGAGCAGCACCCCACGATGAACGCTCAGCGGCCTAAACTGTGGTCCCTGATACGCCAGACACCCTGCTTAGACTGGCTTCTACTAACGAAGCGGCCCGAACGGCTCGCGGAAACCCTTCCGAACGATTGGGGCACGGGGTATCCTAATGTCTGGTTAGGGGTAACAGCGGAATCAGACAGCTACACAGACCGTTTCAACAGATACCTCGCCCCGCTTCCCGCAACCGTCCGCTTTGTCAGTTGCGAGCCTGCTCTTGGCCCCATTACAAGACTGAATTGGCCGCGCTTGGATTGGCTGATTTATGGCGCGGAAAGTGGCGCACATTACAGGCCGCATAATGTGCAATGGGCCAGGGACGTTAAGGCACGGTGCAGCGAGCATGGTATTGCGTTCTTTTACAAACAAGGCAACGGGGTCCGTGCAGGTCAGGATACGTTGCTAGACGGTGAGCTGGTCCAACAGTTTCCAAATCAGCTTCATTGCCGTGCCGTAGCGAATCGAGCCGCATTGATGCGAGCCGAAATGCAACGCCTAAACTGAGCTTCCTTTCATCCCACAACGCCACGCGAGCGCGGCAGGTCACTCCTGCCGCGCTTTTTATTTTGTTTATTAGAGTTACGCCCCGCCCGCCCTACCATAAAGCGTTATGCTCTCAGAAGCGGAATACCAAGACAAAGTGATATGCGGGGATAGTGCTCAGGTATTGGCCAGGTTGCCCGATTGTTGCATTCATCTAATCGTGACCTCGCCGCCTTACGACCTGCAAAGAACGTATCACAACTTCAAGGGCTTTGACTTTGAGGCAATAGCTAAACAACTATACCGCGTAGCGTGCGAGGGCGGGGTTGTGGTCTGGATTGTGAACGATGCCACCGTAAACGGGAGCGAGACAGGCACGAGTATGCGCCAAGCCCTCTACTTTATGGACATTGGCTTTCGACTGCATGACACCATGATTCACGAAAAGTGCGGGGCGAATTTCCCTGATAGGGTCCGCTACTGGCAGGCATGGGAATACATGTTTGTGCTGTCCAAGGGTAAGCCCCGCGTAGTCAACCTGATTGCCGACAGGCGCAACATTTACGCAGGCCAGAAAACACACGGTTGCGACAGGTTAGCCAATGGCGGGTTTAAGCCCAAGGTGCAGGGCAGATTAACGCCCGAGTTTGGGCCGCGCTTCAATGTGTGGAAGATTTGTCATAACAAGCGGGGGAGGTTTGACCATCCTGCGAGCTTTGCGCCCGAGCTAGCGCGTGACCATATTGCCAGTTGGTCAAGTATCGGGGATACAGTTCTGGACTGCTTTGCAGGCTCAGGAACTACCCTTTGCGCGGCAAAAGCTCTTGGAAGGCACTTTCTAGGCGTTGAAATTAGCCCCGAGTATTGCAAGCTGGCCGAAAGCAGACTGGCCGAGACGAAAGCACCAGAGAGGCAGGCACTTGCGTTCGCCGCTTGATTTTGATATGCGAAGGCCGTGAAACCGCTTGAAATCGAATCTTGGGCACTGCGCGTCCTGCAACTAGTAGAAAGCCGCCAGCGTGTGGAAGACCTAAAAGTGGAGCTAAAGAGCGAATGGCCTACCGATTTTAACAAGACCGCTAGACAGTTGGCGGGACATGCCAACTTCGCACGTGGGGAAAACATACTCTGGCTGATTGGCGCTGATGAGAAGCAAGGCGTCATTCGTGGTGCGAACTATGCCGACCTAGCTAGCTGGTTTCAGCAAGTCCAGTCGCCTTTCGAGAGTGTTTACCCGTCATTGGCGGGAGACATGAGCGTTGCATACAAGGGTAAGACGGTTGCTGCTTTATGCTTTGACACGTCCCGCTTTCCTTACCTAGTTCAGAATCCCGCATTTGGTAGGACCGCAGGGGATGGGGTGCAATTTGAAGTTCCTTGGCGTGAAGGCACAAGGACGCGCACGGCGACACGAAACGAATTGGTCTTGATGCTCGGGTCATTAGGCACTGTGCCAAAGGTTGAGATTCTGTACGCCGAGGCCATTTATGTTGTTGGCAAGCATTGGAATATCACTCTAGCGGTTTATGTGGTGCCCTTGGGTAGTGCAACGTTGACTTATCCGTTTCACAAGACCTCTGCGGTCCTCACGGTGGAGAATGAACGACTTGCAGATGAATTTGTTATCATGCTAGACACTCCCGAAGGTAAGCATCGGCGGTCACAACAGCGGTGGACAGAGTGGCACAAGAGGCACGAGACAATACCTGAGTCGCCTCCTGCACGGACGGAGATAATTGAGGCTACGCGAAGTGAATTAGTAATTCGCGGGTGCGGCAGAATTGAAATCGAGGGCACAGCCGAAACTCAGGTGGGCACTGAATGCGAAACTATTCAACTACAGGTAACACTTATTGAAGCTGCATCGGACTCACGGATACTCCTATCCGCGACGTTGACCAAACAGGCAGGCGGAACAGAGCAGGCGTGGCGCTATGACCCGCCAGCACAATAGGCTCAATTCCACCCCAAACACTAGTGGCGTGTCCGTTTCCTCTTTGTTCCAGCCGTAGTAATCTTTACATCATTCACGCTTACAAAAAGCCGCATTGAGCCTGCCTCGGGGAAGAAAAACCCGCAGTCGCAGCCCTCGACAAGGGGCTCGTAACGGCCTCGTATCCCGTAGCGCCCAAAGAAATGCTCAAGCTGCTGGTGCTCGTCGCACCATATTCTCTCATCAATGGTCTCGCCTATGTAAATCGCGGGCTTCACTTTTCGTATTCTTCCCAATTAAAGTAGAACATCTTGGAGGGAGAGTAAAAGAAACTCCCGACTACTCCATCACGTTTGCGCCTCACCGCTACATACGGAAACTCAAAACCAATGACCTCATACTTCTGGGCCAATTGCTGAGAAGTGAGGACATTTTCAGGCCCGTAGATTCTATCAAGCAACGCCCGCACTTCCAGTGCTTCTGTGTTTATCGCCTTTGCCATGTTGTCTATAAGCGTAGTTCCAGCGCGGTTACGAAGTGCCTGTACGACGCATGGAGTATTTCAATAAGGAAAAAGCACCAGACAGAGCAGCAAAGCCCGCAAGGCAACCCGTTGCTAATTCAAACCAAGGGAGACCCTGTTTATTTCTGTAATACTCAGCTTTTGAGTAGTCGTGGTCTTCCACAGCTTGGCGCTCAAGGAAGCTACGCCCCGAGTTCATGTCATCATAGAACGCCTTTGTGCGGTAAGTAGCCCTGAACATAACCACGGCGACTATGACTAGGAGAACACTACCCACACCACCGAGTATTCGCTTCATAAGAGGCGCGGGGCTATTTGGTTATCAGTTGAAGTGCTGCTTGACCTCCGCACCGCCTCGCTTCATGCCAAGGAACACTTCGCGGTGTTCGCCAATTCTTACCATAACATTGTCTGGCGCGACGTATTCCCAACACCAGACTTGGTTTTCGTTCAAGGTCCACGTCATCTTGGGAATGTTGTATGCCTGAGAAAAGGTTTTCATAAATGCCTCTGCGCTCAGGTCGCCCGCATTGAAAAGCAACCTAGAGCAGTTTTGACCAATACCGATGGCGGTTGCGTGTTTTGATGTATCTAACCAAACGTTTATCGCATAATCAGGTTTATCGAGCAGGCAGTTTAGGTCTTTGCTGAGTATTTCGATGAAGTAGGGTTGTTCTTTGCTCGGGTATAGATGCCAACGCGGCCCTAGTTTGTCTCGCACCACTTGTGGCAGTTCTTGGGCGCTCATGCCGATGTATAAGCCCTTCACCACGATTGGAGTTGCCTCGGAGGCTCGTGGGGGTGTTGGTTGCGGGCTGGCCTTCGTCTTGGGCTTGTCGCAGCCTACTACGGCCAGCGCAACGAGTGCCACGAGTAGAACGGAACGGGAGCAAGCAAGCAGTCTCATGGGCTTTTTCCCCACGCGAGGCGACAGCGGAAATGAAAGGGCGTGGAACTTGACAGACCGCCGCACCAGAAGCAAACCAAGACCGCTAACCATGAGCAGTGCGCTGCACGGTTCAGGAATCTCGCTCACGTTTATCCAATCAAGCTCTGTCACACTGCCATCGCTTATCCAACTACCACCGCCACCGCCTTCGCGGTTGGAAAGGCCGATTGCATTCCCATAGACGGATGAATCACTCGCCGTCAAAAGTGGATTAACCAAATCGTTGACGTAAAGAGCTACGTTATTTCCGTCGTCAGTGATGCGAAAATCGTAGAAGGTGTTGAGGGCCATTGGAAAAGTCCCGCGAGCCAGTTCCGTGCTGACACCAGGCCAGCCGTGAGTGACAATGAAAACGTTCCCTGCCGTTTGGTTGGAATCGTTCTCAATCGAGAAACTAAAACCGATGCCGTGGTCAAACTCTGCCCACGGATTCGACGTTATACCATCCGTTCTCGTAACTATCCTGAAAACGTCGTGGATGCTGCCCGCGAACTCGAACCTGCCAGTAATGTCCAGAGCGGCGGGAAATGATGCAGTGGTCAGCAACCTGCCTCGGTTTTGAAAGACGGCAGACCCGCCATTCTCAGTAATGGAGGAATCTGAGAAGGGTGTTGATGCTTGCCAAAGGGAGGGGTTTATCGTGCTTCCGTTGAAGTCATCATACAAGAGCGTCTGCCCTGCGGCCTGCCATGTGATGAACGCCAAAACCGCCGTCAGTAGTGTATCCAATCTGGTGCTGCTGTGTTTCATGCTGCGTTTCCTCGCGAGCCGACAGCGGAAATGAAAGGGCGTGGAACTCAACGCTCCACCGCCCTCAAGGCTCTGGACGAGCCTGTTACGGGATGAAACGCCAAGCCCACGCCGATTGTCGGCGTGAACTCGGCGCGGTCCCGTAACTAAAATTGTCCAGATTTTGAGGGCAACCGCAGCCAAAGCTACGCAAATTCGATTATTAGGTTTTCAGTCTATTCTCTCTGCAATGTCCTTTCGTTCAGGAAGCTTAAACCAGTTTCCCCGTGTGCTGCAATGTCAAAGTCGCTAGACTTGCGCGGACCCCTGTAAACAAAGGGCGAAACGATGTTCGGGGCATGGGGATTTTTAAGCATAAAAAAGCCCGCCAGCGGTTAAACTGGCAGGGCGTGCGGTGTGCGGGTGCCTCTAGGCTTCTACTAGCGCGGCCTCGCCTACCTGTATCGCCTGCTTAGGGTTGTCAGCAATCGTAACCTTGCCAATTTTCACGCTATGCGGGGTTTTCCACACTAGCACATGGTCAAGGTAGTCCTGTCTCTCGCCCCACAACAGGAAGCTGGTTGCGGCCTCATTCTTGTTTACTTGGTTGGCGGGTGTGGGGTTCCAAGCCAGTTCAAACCGCCCCTTGGGGGCTTTTGGTTCCTTAAGCTGTAGTGTGGCGGTGCGTTTCTCAGCGTCCAAGGTTAGGCTTTCAATCTGGTTTGCGAGCACAGCTTGAAGGCGTAGGCGGTTGTCAATCGTGGGCGGCACTTGCTGCCAGCCCGTTAGCGGGTTGTCCTCAATCGTGGCCGATAGGCTTTCAATCCGCCTACTCAGTGCCTTTGCTTTAGTCTCGTAAGCGTTCATCTTCTGCATGGCAATCGCGGGCTTGGCCTCTGCCGAGTCTAGCGCGTCAGCCCATATTTTGAGCTTGGCTTGCACGTCCTTTAGTTCCCCGTGCAACTTTGCTAGTTCATCGTGGCGCGTATCGGTTTCGGCCATTACTGGCAACACCTTTAACCAGAGCGTTGTTAAAATGGCGCGTTCAACCCATGAGTATTGGATTGTTTTGTAATCGCACCCGTTGCCGCGTAGAGCGTTGCTGCAAATCAAAGAGGTATAGTGATAGTGCCGCTCGCCGTGTGTGCAAGGGCTTTGCTTAATCACCATAGACGCCCCGCACTTGGCGCACTTCACAAGACCCGTGAAAAGGTTTGTTGCATTTGTCTTTGGTCCCTTAGCTTGGCCCCCCGCCCAACGGGGTTTACCCGTTTTGCTTTTTGGGTAAAGTATCTTCTTTCCCGTCACGGGGTCTGTTACGGTTTTGGGTAACATTTCTTGGACTTTGTAGAACGTGGCCTTGTCCACAACGGCGGGGTAGTAATCCGTAACTGATGGGCCAACGGGAACGCGCTCGCGGTCAACGTAGTTGCAAGGCTGGTACTCGCCAATGACGCCACGAAAGCAAAGGATTCGGCGCAAGTGAGTGTTTGACCAGCTTTTGCTTCTGTTTTGGTTGCCTTTGCCAAAGGTCGGGATTTTGTCTGCGTTCAACTCGCGCATTATGGTGCGAATGCCTTTGCCGTTGGCGTACGAATTAAAAATGCGCCTGACAACCTCGGCCTTTTCGTTAGGGGTAATCGTGTTGTGTTCCTTGTCCACGTCCAACCATGCGGGGGCCATCGTCGTTAGTTTCACCCCATCGGCGGCACGGGCTTTCTTCTGCTTCCAAGCCTTGCCCACACGGTCAGACAGTCTAGCGGCGTATTCGTTAGCTGCCGCTAGTTCAAGCAGGGCTATAATGCGGTCAATCGGCCTGTTAAGGCTTTCCCTAGTTAAGTGGTGCCCTCCCCTGTCAACGTAGATTTCAAGGCCCGCTCGCAGCATGTCTTTCAGCACGTCCTCTGCTGTGTCAATGTCGGCACGGGAAAAGCGGTCAAAGGCTTCAATAATCATCACTGCCCCCTGCGGTATTTTGCCTGCCCTGACTGCCTCAGTAATGGCTTTCAAGGTTTTGATGTTGTCGCCCTTGAAGGCGCTAACGCCCAAGTCTGCGGCGTTCAAGTCCTCCCTGAGAATCCATCCTTTTTCCTTGGCCACGCGAGGGGCAATTTCACACTGCCGCCTCTCACTGTCGCCTTTTGCTTGTATGCGGGAACTGAACCGAATATACGAGAAACAGATTTTAGCTGTTGAAACCTGTTCCTGAGTTTTAACTGTCGTTTTCATCTTAGTTGTGACATTTAATTTTCACTGCAACCCAAGTTGCCGTGCGAGTGGTACGACCTCTGGCACCGCAACTTTATTCGGTGAAAAGTTACCGCCTATTGTCATCGTGGGCCTCCCGGACGCCGCCGTCAAAGAATCGCGCGACCGGGTGATGACGGCGCTGATTAATTCCGGTTACAGTTTCACCTTTGGCCGCACCACGATCAACCTGGCGCCGGCGGATGTGAAGAAGGAGGGGCCGAGCTTCGATTTGCCGATCGCGGTGGGGATGGTGGCGGCGAGCGAGCAGCTTGAGACCGACCAACTCGATAATTTCGTGATGGTGGGTGAACTGGCCCTCACCGGCGCGGTGCGATCGGTCAAAGGGGTGCTGCCCATAGCATTGCGGGCGCGGGCGGCGGGCAAGGTGGGCATCCTGGTCCCGCCAGACAATGCCGCCGAGGCAGCGGTCGTTGCCGGCCTGCAGGTCATCCCCGTGCAGAACCTGCGCGAGGCGGTGAGTTTCCTGGAAGGCGAAACGAAGCTATCGCCGACGAAAGTGGACATCGCGCAGATCTTTGAGCAGGTGCCGGACGGGGAGCTGGACTTTGCGGAGGTCAAGGGGCAGGAATCGGTCAAGCGGGCGCTGGAGATCGCCGCGGCTGGGGGACATAACGTGCTTCTGATTGGGCCGCCGGGAACCGGCAAATCCATGCTGGCCAAGCGCCTGCCCACCATACTACCGCCGCTGACGCTGGACGAGGCGCTGGAGACCACCAAGATTCACAGCATCGCCGGGCTCCTGTCGCCCGGCCAGGCGCTGGTGACGCAGCGGCCGTTTCGCGCGCCGCATCACACGGCCAGCGACGCCGGTTTGTTGGGCGGGAACGCCAATCCCACGCCCGGCGAGATCTCTCTGGCGCACCATGGTGTGCTGTTCCTGGACGAACTGCCGGAGTTCAAACGCGGCGTGCTGGAGACCATGCGCCAGCCGCTGGAAGAAGGCCGGGTGACGATTTCGCGCGCGGCGGGCACGATGACTTTTCCTTCCCAATTCATGAACTGAGATGCTAGTTGACAGACTCGCTTTGTCGGGCATTCTGGCCGCATGAAGCGATTAGCAATCAGTTACCTGAGATTCTCAAGCTCAAAACAACGCAAAGGCGCGTCCTACACCCGTCAGATTGAGGCAACGGAAGCCTACTGCCGCAACCACGGTTTGACACTCGTTGACCAGTTGGAAGATTTGGGCGTGTCGGGGTGGAACGGGGCCAATCTTGATGACACAGCAGCATTGGGCGGTTTCCTCAAGCTGGCCCAAGATGGCAGAATCTCAAAAGGCACAACGCTCATTATTGAGAATCTGGACCGCCTGAGCCGCGCCAAGATTACCAAGGCTGTAAATGTGCTGACAGGCATTCTGCTACTGGACATTGCCATTGTAACCACGATGGACGGCAAGCGATACGCCAAGGATTGTGAGCCAACAGACTTGCTCATTGCCGTTACCATCCTGTCCCGTGGCAACGAGGAATCGGAAACCAAGTCCAAGCGCGTAAAAGACGCATGGATTAAGAAACGTGCCGCAATCAATCGGGGCGAATTTGTGAAGATGACACAGCACCCGAATTGGCTGGAAGTGAAAGACGGAAAGTATGTCCCCAAGACAGACGCGGCCAAGACGGTAAAAGCCATCTTTGAACTGTATGCCAGTGGCAAGGGCAGTCACGTTATCGCCAAGGAACTCAACAACGATGGGGTGCATACCTACTCGCGCCGTGGCGAGAAGTTCACCTTTTCCTCTATTGAGCGACTTTTGAAGTCGGAAGCTGTTATCGGCACTTGTGACGTTGTGGACCCGCCCAAGAAAGGTTACTGGCCTCGCGTTATATCGGATGAGCTTTGGTATAAAGTCCAAGCCCTGCGCCAACAGAACAACCATTACAAAGGCACGCGCAACGATGTTCAAAAGGTCAACTTCCTTGGCGGGTTGGCTGTGTGTGCAAAGTGCGAAGCTAAGGGCATCAAAAGCAGCATGGTTCGCTATTCCTGCACCGGGAAGAATGGTCAGCGTTACCACTACCTGACTTGTCACAACGCGAAGTATGGCGAGCACCCCCTTAACTTGGCACCTTATCAGGCAATCCAAGAATCGTTCATCTCAGGAATGAGCATCAACGGTTTCCTTGAACCATTCTTGAAGGCGAAAACGGATACCAGAATCCAAGACAAGACCCCTGAACTAGAGGGCAAGCTGATTGAACTGAATCAGCGGATTGCACGGTTAGCCCGACGCATAGAAGAAACGGACAACAACCAAGACGTTGTTAACCGTCTCAACGAGCTTCAAGCGGAACGCAAAGCCATACAGGCCGAGATTGAGGCAGAAGCCATTAGGGTCAAGGGTGCAACCAATGCCAACGCTGCCTATTACGAGTTGCTCAAACACCTAGACAAGAAGATTCAGGACAACGCTTTCCGCATGTCCCTGCGGAACTTCCTTCGCACCGTCATTGACAAAGTAAAAATCGGGCGCGATGAACAACGCAACCCGTTCTACTCTGTCCACTTCAAGAAATCCAAAGACGTTGTAACCGTTGAGCATTCAAACTCTCACAAGCCCGATAAATCCTATCGCGTTAGCCTGAATGGCACTTGGCAGGTTGGCGTTACTGAATTTGCTTAATTCCACAACGACACAACGCGCCCCGCTAGATTGACTCTGGCGGGGCTTTTTTGTTGGGGCAAGGGGTCATGCTCCCCTAAAGAATTTGGGCGGGGGCATCGTGCGTTGTGCATCGTCTATCGCAGTAGGCGCACACGATAACCCCCGCCCGTGGCTAGCAGAGAAGCGAGGGGCTAGCCAAAGGTTGGCCGTATGGGTTGCCAACCAAAGATTCCTTAACTGATAACGTCCAAGGTCAGCTTCTTAACCTTGCTGTTTTTGTCTGCCGCGTGCGCGACATACGTTGTCCTGCCAGCCGCGAAGCAGGACGGCACTTTGGGCAACGCACTTTCAATTTCCTCTTGGCTCAAAGCTTTGCCGTTAACTTCAACCGAGCATTTCAGGATATTCTGCCTGAGTCTTTCAATCACGCTGCGTAACCGGAGCAAACTGTTTGTTTCAATCTTCTGCTTGTTGGCAACCTCCAGTTGCTCGCGGATTGCTTGTGCATTTGGACTGAGGGGCAGAGAGGCTTTCGCTTCAAGTTGCTGCTTGAACTTCTGGCAGGCTTCCAGAATCACGGTCAGTGCTGTGTCCTCTCCGTAGTGCTGCACCAAAGTATCAAAGTGCCGCATAATTTCCTCAGAGTGTGAACCAAACTTTGAGGCAACCATGATTTGGAAGATAGCCCTTGTGTTCATGTCAGTCCTCACAATCTCTGGGCAGGGGGTCCAAGCTGCTGCTAGTATGGTCCATCAGGGCTTGCAGATTGTCCTGTGCGCGTTGCCTGTCATCGTCTGTGATTTGGTGGAACGTGACAGAGGGCTGATAATTGATTGGCTGTCCGTTATCGGCTGGGTTAGCTGGTGCGATGCTTGGTTGCATAATTCTAATTACACCTAGACAACCTGAAAAACAGGCTCGTCAACACTTTGAAGCAAGACAATGTGACCGGATTTCAGAGCCTTCTTGATGTATTTTTGAGTCAACTTCTTTACCTCTTGCGGGTCGAGGTCGAGGCTCTTGGTCAGGCTGTAAAAGTCCTGTGCTGTGAATGTCCTGTAATTGGCCAAGACCATTTTCCAGACTGCCGAAAATTCGGTTTCATGGCTGTTGCTGCCAGTGTCTTTGAGGTTGTCAATTCCGCTGGCAGGCAAGGGCTGGAATGAACAGTTTAGTTGAGGGGTTGGCATAGGCTTACTTCTCTTTCTTGGTTTCTTTTTGCTCAACGAATTGAACAAGGTCTGAGAATCTAAAAAGCTGGTTGCGCCGTGGGGCTGGTGGTGGTAGTGGCTTGAACACCCCTTTCCTGCGAAGCACGTAAAAATTCCCGCGAGACATAGAGAGCAGGGCTGCGGCTTGTTTTGCTGTCACTGTTAATGGTTGTAAATGCATAAAGTCTTTGTCTCTCTGTAATACACTTCTGATAGCACAAGAGAAATGGCGTCTATATGCAAAGCGGGAAGAGCCTCTAAGGATTTTCCTAGTCCCTGCTTGTGACCAAGAAAAAGCTCCAATCGCTTAGTCTCATTTCTCAGTGGCACGGTTCTAGGTGTAACTGTTTATGGTAGTCACTATGTTAAATGTTTTACTAAGAATCTTGTTGCGGGTCGTAGAGGATTTATCTTTCTCAAATATCTTTTGCGCCCGTGGCAGTGGCTACCCCCTCACTCAACAGAAGATGCTGAGTGAGGAAGGAATAGACCGGGGAAGCGAGTAAGGGTGTTGCTCTGGCCACTCTGCTTGCCTCTTACGTCAGAGACGGTCTGACATGGCGAACCGTCCAAGTATTATAGTTTTTCTAAGCCGATTTGTCGGGGGAAGTTTGATTGCTCCAAGCTCCCCAGAGCAAGGCAGGTTGGCGATTCTTTGCTGATACTTTGAAACCCAAGCAACGCCTTATGGCGAACGGCTTGGGAATTGTGGGCAACCCTCACCGCCGTTGACTAGCTTTCACTTGGGCTAGCCGCAACTCCCCGGCCTGTTCATTCCTTGAATGACAATCATTGTTGTTCAAGGAGAGTGGCCCCATTTATTGATTAAATTAGATTTACTATGCAAACAGACATTATCCCGGTCAGTGACCTTTTGAGGAAGAAACCGGATTGTCTCATCTACCACTTTTGCGGGAAGCCGATAACGGAAAGCGAGGTCCAGATTGAAGCCCAAATTCTAAGCTCAATTGAGCGTAACGGAACTGGCCTGTCTCTCTTTAGGACAGAGGGGATAGTCAAGGGGGAATTCTTTACACAGAGGAGAAGCACCGTTTATCAATTAAGACAGGGGCATACCAGAGCCGACTTTGCGTTTCTTAAGCACAATGAGCAAACCGTGGCAGACATCATTATGCTGTATCGTAATCCGATTTCTCAGGGTGACTATTTTTCTTTGAAGGACTTCGTTCTTAGAAAACTTTGCCTGACCTTATTTGATGTTGGAATTTCTATGATTTTGGGGACAGCGAGCCCCAACTCGATGGTTGTGAAAAAAAAGCGAACCGAAGAGGCCCTTGTGAAGCTCTACCAGCACCTTGGCTTTTCAAGGGTTCCCGGCTCCAATGAGGTCTTTATGACCAAGCAGGTTTTTACTGAGGCACTAACCGGAAGAAAAGTGCATTCCAGTTTTCAACGTCCCAGTAATTTGTCGGACGCCAGTAGGAGTCTGTTGCGGTGAAAGGTGCGCCCTGATTGGTCCAGTTCACCATGTCGGAGGAAACTTGGAATTGATAATTTGAGCCAAAGGTGAGGTTGCTCGAATCCACATACACCGCCTTGTGAATCATTATGCTGCTGTTGGATTCCACAAAATACAATTGTGCCACTTCATTTGATGACAGGGCGCGATTGTAAATGCGGATGTCGTCCAAGGCTCCTATCCAACGAAGGTAAGGATTGGCAGGCTCGTATCCGACATAAAGCGGCGTATTTGTGGTTGTATTCCACGAAGAAAACTCTGAGGCCGAAATGTATGATGGTATCGCCACACCGTTCGTGTAGAGACGAATCCCAGACAGACTATTCGAGTAGGTGTAAGCCAAGTGAAGCCAATGGCCCGTGCCTACATCCATACTCGTTCTCACGCTGGTCACATCGGAATAGATTCCGTTGGCCTGAAATACTCCCGGCACTAGGAAAAGTAGTCTTGAAGCCCTGCCATGCGAGGCGTTATCACCCCACCTGAGCAGGATACCATCTTGGATATTTGTTCGATAGCACCAAAGCGATACGGTTCGCGCCATGTTGCTGACAATGGGAAAGGCACTGGTCGAGGCCAAGTATCCAGTGCCGTCAAACCAATAGCTTCGCCCCGGCATACCAAAACGGTCAGGTTGTAGGGTTGCGCCATGATTGACCAAATGGATGCCGTTCCCGCTTGCGTCAACCCCGCTTCCATTAAACGGGTAGTAGGCAACCAAGCCGTTAGTAAGCCAAGCTTGCCCTTGTGCGGTTGTGACCATCGCGGCCACAACGCCCAGAAATAGATTTAGTTTTCTCATTGAGCGATGAGATTACCAACCCATTAGTAAAACCACAATAGCAGCGGATTGGTAAAATATCATTGGCGGCTATGGGCAGAACACCCAAAAGCCGCCGGGACAAATACGGCGCATGGCTTCAACACCTGAGAAAAGAGAAAGGGCTGTCGCAGGACGCTCTGGCCGAAATGACCGGGGTTCCGCAGTCCACGCTGGCCTATTGGGAACGAACCGGGAAGCTGACGGGCCGGGAAACCATTTTCAAGCTGGCCAAAGCCCTTGGCGTCTCAGTCACCAAACTCTTGCGGGAAGGCGATTAAACGCCCCGCCCCGCGCTCCCAGTGGCCCCAGAGCCATCCTGAGGCACTGGTTGAGGCGTTGACACCCCCAGACTTGCCCAAGCCCCGTAGCGGCTTGCCCAAGAATTATCATCTAGAAACGAATGTTACTAGTTGACACAAGAGGGCTTTTTGAGGTAATTTGGGGGCCATGAAACGATTAAAGTTCGTCGCCTACTACCGGGTAAGCACCGGAAAACAAGACAACGGCATTGACGCCCAAAAGGCGGCTGTAGCCCGATACCTCGCCTCCCTCGACTGTGACTTGCTGGCCAGTTTTGAGGAAGTGGAAACCGGAAAGCACAACAAGAGGCCGCAACTACAGGCTGCGATTCAACTCGCGAAGTCCAAGAAAGCGATTTTGGTTATCGCCAAGCTGGACAGGTTGAGCCGCAACGCGGCTTTCCTGCTACAACTACAGGATAGCGGGATTGATTTTGTTTGCTGCGATATGCCGAACGCAGACAAGTTGAGCGTTGGCATTTTTGCCCTGCTAGCGCAGAAGGAAAGGGAGATGATTTCTCAGCGCACCAAAGAGGGGCTGGCAGTCGTCAAGGCGCGTGGGGTGAAGCTTGGCAACCCAAACCCTGTCCCGTCTCTGAAAAAGGCTAGGGCAGCCTTCCAAGCGCAAAAGCGAGCCTTTGCCGCAGAAGCCTTGAAAGCAATCCGCGAAATTCAAAGCACAGGAATTGAGAGCCTGAACCGGATTGCCGATTGCCTGAACAAGCGGGGCGAAAAAACGGCAAGGGGCTGTAGTTGGACGGCAACGGCGGTCAAACGTTGCTTGGCTTGTGCGGTCTGAACAGCTAACCTTAAGGAAGCCAATGATTCCCAAAAACAAAGTCGGCAAAGCCTTTACTCGCCTGCTTGAGAAAATGGACCGCTCTGCGGTTAGCGCGATGCTGGGCGATTGGAACGGCTCTGACTTGTCAGAGGACGGCGCAAAGATTTTTTGGATTGATGAGCGGAGCGGGACTGGAAAGCTGTATTACAGCAAGAGTGAGTTTTTTGCATGGCTGTTCAGCGATGAACCACTAGACCCCGCGCAGTATGCCCTAGACCAAGAATGGGTTGACCGGGTGAAGCTGGCGCGGCAAATCGCAACGGAGGTTTGACCATGAATGCCCGAACTGCTCACCGCAGCTTGCGCCGAGTCCTCCCGCAGGTCACCCCGCAGGAAGTGGCCGAACTGCTTTTGCGGGAACAAAAGCGCAAACAGGCTAAGGCAGAACAGGGCAGGCTTTTGGGGCAGATTTCTGATTTGCTTTTCCGGTTGGACCCCGAAGGCATTTACCTGTCAGGCCGGGGTGCGTATGAAAATGAAGCCGGGGAGATTGCCCTTGAGTTGAGGCACTGCCGCACGGCAAGCGATGTTCAAGCACTGGTCGAACGGGTGTTCTGCGAGCAATTCGGGCCAGCGGAGCCGGGGAAGTATCAGGGGCTTGCTACTGAACTGAGAAAGGAGGTGACCAGACCAGCATTTTGACCATTAGCGCGAGTTGTAATTGCGATTAACGCGCAGTTGCGAGGCACCCCGAATTTATCCTTTTTTTGGGTGCTTGAGGGGGAGGCGGCGTGGCCGGGGTGTCCAAAAGTTAGCGCAGCACAATTTTACGAGGGCACCAATTCTTGAAATTCTAATCGGTGCTCGCCTTTGCAAGATTTCATTCGGCCAATTTTCCTGCGAAGCCCCCATCCTTCAAAACCATTTTTCGCACCAGCAACCGCTTTGGCGGGAACAGCATGGCTTTTAACGATGAATCTTGTTATGGTCCTCGCGTGTCCGTTGATGTTGGAAAAAAGTTGAACGCCAGTCAGCCCCGCGTTGCTGAGTTTTTCGCGGGAATCGGCCTTATGCGTTTGGGCCTGCAAGGTGCTGGCTGGCGCGTGGTTTATGCGAATGACCTCGACCCCGACAAAGAGGAAATGTATTCGCACCATTTCCCAGACGCCCCAGAACATTTCCATTTAGAGGACGTTCACAAGGTTGCGAAGATTGCGGGTGAGAAAATCCCTGACATTGATTTGGCTACCGCCTCATTTCCTTGCAACGATTTATCGCTTGCGGGTGCGATGGAGGGGCTAGGGGGCAAACAGTCCTCCGCATTCTGGGGGTTCATCAAAGTTCTAGAGAATCTTGGCGAACGCCGCCCCAAACTGGTGTTGCTGGAAAACGTTTTGGGCTTCCTCACTTCGCACAAGGGAGGCGATTTCCGCAAAGCCATGCTCGCGTTGAACAGCTTGGGATACGCGGTTGACCCGTTCATAATGAATGCCGCTTGGTTCGTGCCGCAGAGCAGGCAACGGCTGTTTGTCGTTGGCAAGCGTGGGGCACAGTCCAACGTCAATTTTACAGATTCGATTTTGCGGCCCCCGGCCTTGGCGAAATTCATCAAAGCGAACAAGTCCATCCGGTGGGCCATTGCTGACCTGCCAACACCGCCACAGTTGAAAGTGAGGCTAGAGGATATTTTGCAACCCCTGCCGCACACTTCTAAACAATGGTGGTCAACGGACAGGGTTGAATATTTTCTGAACCAGTTGAGCGAGAAGCACGCCGCGCTTGCCGCGCAACTAAAGGGGCAAAGAAACTACACCTACGGCACAGCCTTTCGGCGCATACGGAATAAACGCTCAATGGCAGAACTGCGAACAGATGGCATCGCAGGCTGTTTGCGAACGCCTCGCGGCGGCAGCGGAAGGCAAATCGTTTTCAAAGCTGGCAAGGGTGAGTTTTACGTAAGGCTCATGACCCCGCGTGAGTGCGCCCGATTGATGGGGGCAGACGAATTCAAGATTGATGTTCCCTTGAATCAGGCTCTTTTCGGTTTTGGCGATGCGGTTTGCGTTCCTGCTGTTAAGTGGATTGCTGAGAATTATCTCAACAAATGCCTTGAGCCGCAGCAGAATGGCAAACCAATCGCACAGTCGAAGGCACAAAAAGTCACAACTCGTGATACCCGAATGAAAGACCAAGTTTTGAGAGCGTTTGAGGCGTGGTTTGCTGCGTTGCCCGTCTATCCCGAATCATGTGGCCCAGCCAGAGGCACCATTGCTGCCGCCCTTCATGTCCTTGAACTTTGCAAAACGAATTACTGTCTCAATTTGGATTCTTATCGCACAGCCCACGGCAAGGCGCAGATTCGTGGACTCTCGCCAAAAAAGGTTCAGGGCATACTCGCGGGTTTTGACGAACATCGAATTTACCTAAAGGAAACGGGGCGAACAAACCGGGGTGGGCCGGGGGATATTGGCACGATGTTAGACGCCCTACGCCCCTTTGAACTGGAAAGATTGCCAACGGAGGAACGGAACGAGATTCTGAAATCACTCCAAGGATTCTTAGTTGAGCGCGTAAAGGATTGGCACAACCAGCAGAGGCTTGAACCCTCCTTTGACCCGACGAAAACCACATGGCAATTCGTCGCAGATTTGCTAACGAAGGCGAGGGAGAAAGGTAAGGACAGGATTTTATCTCAACACTTGGTCGGCGCGAAACTCGCGCTCCGGTTTCCAACCATGACCATTCAGAATTTTTCCTACAGCACCGCCGACAATCAGTTGGGCAGGGCGGGAGATTTTCACGTGGGCGACACCGCTTTCCATGTGACCGTTAGCACCGGGGCTGGTGGTCAGGGCAGCGGGGTTTTCCAAAGATGCCTCGAAAACATTCAACAGGGAATCAGGGTCTATGTGATTGTTCCTGCCGGTAAGCTAACCGCAGCCCGAACACTTGCCGCCGAAGCTGCGGAAGGGAAGATAAGCGTGGAGAGCATCGAATCCTTTGTGAGTCAGAATATGGAGGAAATTGCTGAGTTTTCTGGCGAGCATCGGAAAGACAGACTTCGGGCGTTGCTGGAAAAGTATAATGAGCGCGTGGGGGCCGTTGAAACGGACAAATCGCTTTTGATAAACATCCCGCCAAACCTCCTGCCATAATCGTGATGGCCATGACACGTTCTCAAATCATGGCGCGAGTCCGTTCGCGAGGGAACGAGTCAACCGAGTTGAATCTGATTAAGATTCTGCGAAGCGCGGGGCTGCGAGGGTGGCGGCGTCACTGGCCAGTTTTCGGCAGTCCCGATTTCGCTTTTCCAAAAGCACGGCTCGCCGTTTTCGTTGACGGCTGTTTTTGGCATGGTTGCCCGAAGTGCTACCGCGCCCCGGCTTCAAACGTCCCTTACTGGCGTCAGAAAATCGAACGCAACCGGAAACGAGATTTACGGGTGAAAGGGGAATTGCGGAAACGCGGTTGGACTGTGATGCGGTTTTGGGAATGCCAGTTGAGGAAGGCTGGCAGAATCACCAACCGAATCAGAACCGCGCTAGGTAAATTCTAAACCCCCTGTGATGCAAAAAAATTCAACTTTTTTTCAGGGGGCAAAAGGCGCAGAATGGCCCTGTATTTACAGGCGTTTTAGATGATTCTTCCTCTAGTATCTCAATTCATGCTGGTGGCGGCGATGAACCCGACGCCCGACGGCAAGATGCCCGGCGAATCGCGCAGCTCGCCGCGTGAGATTCAGAGTTACCTGGGCCGCATATCCGGCCCGCTGTTGGACCGGATTGACCTGCACGTGGAGGTGCCCCCGGTCAAGTTCCGCGAGATTACCGGCGAGCGAAACGGCGAGCCGTCCGAGCAAATCCGCGCCCGGGTCGTCGCGGCGAGGCGGATTCAGCAGGCGCGGTTCAAGGACAAGCCGAAGATCACCTGCAACGCCCGCATGGGCAGCCGGGAGCTGAAAAGCTACTGCGCCCTGGATGAGGCGACGATGGAGCTGCTGAAGTTCGCCATGACCGACTTGAACCTCAGCGCGCGCGCCTATGACCGCATCCTGAAAGTGGCTCGGACCATTGCCGACCTGGCGGGCGAGGAGAAGATCGGCAGTGCGCACATTTCCGAAGCCATCCAGTACCGCTCGCTGGACCGGCAATTGTGGACCTGAACAGCCGGCGTGGCGGACAGTGACAGGAATCCCTTGAGGTGACGCAGACGTCCAAGCTGGCGTTACGCCGTTATGCGGGGACCACGCGCGTTCAGGGGACGAGTTCGGCGCGGTAGAATCGCTGCGGCGCGTTGGTCGCCGCGTCGTCCACGAAGCTGACGGAGCCGCTGACGTTCGGTAGGTTGGTCAACGTCTCCCAGCTCGTAAGATTGCTCGAGACCAGAACCGTGTAGACCAGGCCCGGCTCAGCGCTGAGTGTAACCTGCGGCCGCCGGTCGGGCAGCCAGGCGATGGCCTCGAAGCGCGCGGGCTTGCTGAAGAAACGCAGGATGTCCGCCATGTAGGCGCTGCGCGTTGTGGCGTTGGTGATGGTCTCGAAGGGAAAGCCGAAATAGACGACTTTGCCGCCGCCTGCCGAGCCGTCGTATTGCACCGCGGCGGTGCCGCCGCTGCCGCCCACATAGCTCAGCGCTGCGCTGGCCCCGGCGCCCAGGGGCGTGAGCGCATCCGGGTTCTGCACCCAGTATATCCCATTTGTGCCGTTGTCGAACGTGGCGTCGCCGCTGCCGGCAAAGATTGTCCCGCCCGCCGGGCTAACTGTGTAGCTGCCGCTATTGTTGTTGGCGTCCGCGCCGAGATCAGCGTGGAGCGCGTTGTTCAGGAAAGCACGATCGGCTGCGGCAGGTCCAGTGGCGCGGTCCAGATCCCACCCAATGTCCGCGCCGGATACGAACAGGTGGCCGCCCGCGCCGCGGAAGGTGTTGAGGAAGCTGCGCTCCACGCTGCGGAAGGTGTTGGTCAGGCTCGTGCCGCATTCCCAGACCACGATGTCGTAATTGCCGAGGCTAACCTTAGCGCTGGTCACCGCCTGGCGGGAGCAGGAATCGAACGGCATTCCGAAGGCGCTGATGGCTTTGCCGTGCTGCACCACATAGTCAAACGCGTTATTGGCTTGCGGCATCACCCGGCCGGTGGCCCCGGTGTTGCCCGGCGGCACATAATTGGTCTTAGTGAGGTCCTGGCGCAGATTGGTCGTGCGGTCGAACCGGTCAAAGGCGTTCACAAAGAGCACCCGCGACTGCGCCGGATTCGAAGCGCGCCGGCAACCGACGACTTCTGACGGAAACGATTGGCCCCCGTTGTTCACTGCCGCCACGCGGAAATAGTAATCCGCATCGGCGGGCAGTGTCGTCAGCGTTGTCGAAGTCGTCCCGCCGCCGCCCACCGCCACGGGACTGCCAAAGCCGTAGCCATTCGTGGAGACATAGACGACATAGCCCGTCGCCGCGCCGCTGCCGGCTTGCGCAAGCGGGGTGTTCCAGGAAATCTGCACGCCCGTCGGCACGGCCACCGCGCGGACGCTGTAAGGTGGTTCAGGCAGGAAATTCAGCGCCAACCCGTCATACTTATTCATATACTTCACCACGGCGTGATAAGCAGCCCGGGCGACCCAATTCCGCGCCTTGGGATCCAGCAGCAGCTTGATGTCTTCCGTATTGTCGTGGAAGGCCACCTCGATGATGGTGGCGTCCATCTCGCCGCTGAAATTGGCCGTGTTGATCTCGGCGTAACTCCCGTCGCCGTAAGTGATGTAGGGACTGCGATCGTGCCAGGGCACCTCCAGGAAGGCATTCATGCTCGTCAGATCATAGGTGACTTCCTGGCCGCAGGCTGTGGCAAGCCAGACCTGATTGGGCGTGCGGTCGGCCGCGTTGCTGTTGTAAAGCCCGACTGTGCCCCGCGCGGTCGCCGTGTTCGTATTTCCTGAGGTGGCATTGGAATGGAACCCGATGTAGATACGCTTGTACATGCTGGAAACGACGTTTGTGTAGTTCATCTCCCGCGCCATCCGCGCCGTGGTGCCGAAGTCATCCGTTTCGTCATTACTGCCCGGAATGTCGTAGATCTCGCTCGACTGCCCTTGCCCCAGCGAGTTCTGCACCCAGTAACGCGTCGCCTCCTCCTCGCGCGGGTATGTGGAGACTTTCCCGCCCCGTGCGATCGAGCCCATCCCGTTGCCGAACCGAATTGCGTCGGCGATGACAACGCCCGTGGCGCCGGGCACCGGCCCCAGATTGCTGACCAGCACCGCGCCATCAGCCGAATTCGCGCCGGCTGCGAAGTAGTAGGTGCCCAGGTAAACCCACCCGTTGCCCACCATGTGATGCGGCACGCGCACCAGCGCCTCGCCTCCCGTATGGCGGATGCGGTAGAGCTGGTTGGTCCGGTCGCTGCCTGCGGTCACCCACGTGTAAACCGGGTAGAAGCCTGTTAACGGTATGTTGGGCGTGTAAGTCGCCGTGGCAGACTCGGTGTCGGACACAGCCGCGGAGCGGGACGGCACATCGCCCGCGCTGCCGTAGAACACCGTGTCGCTGGTGTCGCTCCAAGCGCCGCTCCATGTCACGCCGGCACTGTCATTGTCCAGCACCACCTCGTTGGTTTGATGTCCCACTGGCCGCAGCGGCACCACCGTGGCGCCGGCGTTAAAGCAGTAGAAGGCGAACAGGGTCATCTGGTCCAGGTTGCCGTTGTCCTCGTTGATGCCCGCATACTCGGGCCGGCACAATCGCCAGGCGCTCGGATCGTACACCCATCCATGCCGCGCGCCGGCAAAGACGATCCGCCCGCTCAACGCCCCACTCGGTTGCCCGGGCGCCGGCGCAATGGGGCCCACCGCCGCCGGTCCAGCCGACGCCTCCGCCAGCGCGTCATAGGACAGGCTGGCCTGGGCTGCCAGCGCTTCGGCGGGAAGCGGTTCCGGTGTCAGGAATGCCCCCGCGGCGGACTCAGGCCGGTCTTCCTGAGTCGCGCGCAGGCCGGGCGCAAAGCCGGCCAGCACCAGGCATAACACGCCGCCAACGGGGAAGAAGTTCGCTCGCAAGAGCCGGAAACAGCCAGGCAGAGAATTCATAATCAGCACATCGCCAATCCGAGTCCTTCTCGGACATCTGCCCACTCTAGCCCACCTGCGACGGCTGAATCAACTGATTCGACAGAAAGTTGTGGTGTGGGCAATCAACGGCCGACTTGTGGCGCGCAACTACAGCCGGCCGCGGTTGCTCAGGACCGAATGAACACCAGCGCCTCCTGCTCGGACGTATCGGCTCGGAGCCAGACGCGTTGGGAGGCGCCGCCGCATTCGATCACCTTCACGACCTCCGCGAGGGCCGCGGCGCCGGGATCAAGGCTTAGCAGCCGGTTGGGCGCCTGGCGGAACCATTCCTCGTTGATGCTGTTGTCAGACTTCTTCGGGAAGTAGGCCACGTAGAGCATGTCGTGCTCCACCAGATCATTGAAGAAGTGCGTGCCCAGCGACACATCCGGGATGAGGTTCTCGTGCATGGCCACGACCTCGCACACGACGGAAGCGCGGCTGATTTCAGTGAACGAGACGGGGATGCCCAGCGAAGGGCTATGCGTGCCCCAGCGCCCGGGCCCGATCAGCATGAGCCCGCGGTCATCTGCGGCCTGGAGCCGATTGAGTTTTCCAATCAGCCGGGCCACCGCATAGCGGGACTGCTCGGGGAGCGCCGCGTACTGATCGGTGACAATGTAGATGATCCGGCTGAGGGGTTGCTCGCGCGAAACGCCAATCACACCGCCATGAGCTGCCAGCAGGGTTGTGTGCGCGGCGGGCACCGGAGGGGCCACGCCAATGCTCTCACGCCGGATTTGAAAGGTGCGGCATTGGAGCAAGTGGATGCGATAAGAGCCGTCGCCCAGGAAGTTCACGGTGAATTCAATGTCCACCGGGTGCTCATAGACCGACTCCAGGATCTCCAGCATGCGGCGCAGGTCCCGCGCCACCGGCGTTTCCCGGAGCAACCGGTCGAATGTGACGAGAGGATAATCCCGGGCCGCCCGCGTGAGGTAGAGGTCGAGCGGGAAGTCGGGTCCTTCTTCGATGACGTCCTGGAAAGGCAGGGAGACGAACTTATCATCCTGCAAGTCGAGGCAATCCATGCGCCGCTGGGAATGCTCGCACACATCGTCGAAATCCGCCTCGGGCCGGCGGGAGGGAGCGTTCAGCGCCACCAGGCGGGTATAATCGTCGTCGCTGCGGTCCACGGCCCGGGTGCCGAGGCCAAAGACCAGCCGCACCACTCCGGCCTGCGGCTGGATATCCTTGTGCCAGGCAAAGGGATTAAAGGAGAGCCCCACGCCGGCTGCTTGGGGGTAGTAGTAGCGGCCATTGGGAGCGCCGCTCACCCGCATGATAAGCAGCGCCATCCGCTCCTCACTCTCCAGCAGGCCGCGGCGTTTGCGGTAGAGCAGCGCCTCTTCGTCCAGCACGCTCGCATAAACGCGGCGAACCGCCTCGAGCAGGCCCTGCTTGCGCTGCTCCCGCGAGCCGCGGTTGGCGACAAACACGCTCTCGTACTTGCCGGAGAAGGCGTTGCCCCGCTCGTCCTCCAGAATGGAGCTGGAGCGCACGATGTAGGGCGATTCGCCGAAATAATCCAGCATCCCCTGGAACTGCTCCAGAATGCCCGCCGGGAACTGTCCCTGGAGGATGCGTTTGCGCCCCTCGTCCAGGCCCTGCAGAAAGGACGCGGGCTTCTTCTGCTGCTCGCGAATCCACCAGACTTGATTCTGCACCAGGAAAGTGACGAACACTTCCGCCCCCACGAAGAAGGAATCGTGCACCTCCAGCCGCGCGGCCAGGCCGGGGTCGCGTTCACGCAGAATCGCGCGCGCCACGAGCATGCCGAGAGTCTTGCCGCCGACCGAGCCGATCCCGATCATGCGGTCGCGGACGGCCAGATAATCTTCGAGCTTGAGGAACCGTTCCGCCAGGGCGGCGATGCCGGAGCGGTGCACGCGCAGCGCCCAGCGGACCCGCCGCAGCGTATCCTCGAGCCGCTCGGGAGGGCAACGGTCCTGGCGGTATTCTTCGGCCACTGATTCAGCCTCACGGAACAGCCGCCGCCAATGGCCCATGCGCTGGTCGCTCTGGAGGCGCGGCCACTGCGTGTGCGACAGGATGGGCGCCAGGACCGCGCTCTCCTTCACCGGCCGGTACCGGTCGCCGCTGCGCACGTGCAGGGTGTTCATGACCTCGCGCGACCGGTGCTGGACCTTCACCGGGCGGATATAGAGCCGCCCGTCCAGCCGGAACACATCGAGCATGAACTGCGTGATGTTGCGGATTGGCTCGACCGCGTAGGCCGAGTGCAGGTCGCGGAAGATGCCGAAGTAGGTCACAGTCTCCAGATCCAGCAGCCGGGGGCAGGTGAGTTGGAAGAAGTTGCCGAGACCCTGATCGGAGACCCAGGTGTCCGCGAGGTGCGAGAGGCAGTCGAAGACATACAAGGTGCCCCGGCCGGCGTTTTCGATCACGGCATGGACATTGCGCACAAAGGCCTCGAATCCGGCTTTGGGATCCAGGTCATGTTGCTCGACCGCAGGACCCGGCGACAGCAGCTGCGGGTGGTCGGCAAAGCGGAAGTAGACCAGGCGCCGGCCGGCCGCCTGGGCGGCCGCGGCGTAAGGCGACACGAACTCCTGGTAATCAGCGATCGCATCCACCTCCCAGACGATATTATCGCCCGGTTCGATGCCACTCAGCACCGCGTCGAGCCCGGGCAGGCCTGTCGTTGCTGGAGGCTGGTGCTGCATGTTCGACTGCCGTCCCCGGACCACCAGCGGGCTGCGCTAGACTAATCCCTGGTCAAGCATTGCGTCGGCCACCTTGACGAAGCCGGCGATATTGGCGCCCATCACATAGTTGCCGGGCGCGCCGTATTCCTCGGCCGTCTCGCGGCAGTTGTTGTGAATATCCACCATGATGCGATGCAGGCGTTGATCCACTTCCTCGCGATTCCAGCTCAAACGCATGGAATTCTGCGTCATTTCCAGTCCGGACGTGGCCACGCCGCCCGCATTGGCGGCTTTGCCGGGGCCGTAAAGGATGCCGGCTTGCAGATAGACAGCAACGGCCTCGGGGGCGGAGGGCATGTTCGCGCCCTCGGAAACCAGCTTGCAGCCGTTCTTGAGCAGCGTTTTGGCCTCTTCGCCGCTGATCTCGTTCTGAGTGGCGCTCGGAAAGGCACAGTCGCACGGCACCGACCAGGGCCGCTCGCCGGCCAGGTAGGTTGCGCGGAACTTCTGCGCGTACTCCTTGATGCGTCCGCGGCGCACGTTTTTCAGGTCCAGCACCCACGCCAGCTTCTCCGCGTCAATCCCGGCCGGGTCGTGGATGGTTCCCTCCGAATCCGACAGCGTGACCGGTTTGGCGCCGCATTGCAGGAGTTTCTCCACGGTGTATTGCGCGACGTTGCCGGAGCCGGAAACCGCGCACACTTTGCCGGCGAGCGAATCACTGCGCGTATTGAGCATCTCCTCGGCGAAGTACACCGCGCCGTAACCGGTGGCCTGCGGCCGGATGAGCGAACCGCCCCAGTTGAGGCCCTTGCCCGTGAGCACACCGCAGAAATCGCTCTTGAGCCGCTTGTATTGGCCGAACAGGTAACCGATCTCCCGGCCGCCCACGCCGATATCGCCCGCGGGAACGTCCATGTCCGGACCGATATGCCGGAACAGCTCGGTCATAAAGCTCTGGCAGAAGCGCATCACCTCGCTGTTGGACTTGCCCTTCGGGTCGAAATCGGAGCCGCCTTTGGCGCCGCCCATTGGGAGCGTGGTCAGCGAGTTCTTGAAGATCTGTTCAAAGGCGAGGAACTTGAGGATGCCGAGGTTGACGCTCGGGTGAAAGCGCAGCCCGCCCTTGTAGGGGCCGATGGCGCTGTTGAACTGCACGCGGAAACCGCGGTTGACCTGCATCCGGCCGGCGTCATCCTGCCAGGCAACGCGGAAAATGATCTGCCGCTCCGGCTCCACGATCCGCTCGAGGATTTGCGCCTCGCGGTATTTGCCATGCCGTTCGATGACGGGGCCAAGCGACTCAAGCACCTCCCGCGCGGCTTGAAGAAACTCGGGTTCGCCGGCGTTGCGGCGGGATACTCCCTCCAGGACTTCCGCAGTATAAGTGCTCATTTGTCAGGATTCTCAAAGGGCATCAATGCCAGGCCGGTAATTTATAGCGGCAAACTCCAAAGGTGCAAGTTCGGCCGCCGGTGGCAAGGCGCCATCGGCTGCTTTGATCCCGGCACTGGTGCTACTTGTCGGCGGCTTCGAACGTTGCCACGATTGGCCGGTGGTCCGAGCCGACGCCCCAGTTGGCAAGGGCCAGCACGCAGGTGCCGCCGGGGACCCATTCGCGCGCCATCCCGGGACTGAGGAGCAGGAAATCAATGCGGCTGTAAGCGTCCTCCCTTCCGTAATAATGAGTCCACGTGATGTTGCGCGGGTCCCAGGCGGGGTTTGTGCTTGGGGCATCATCGCCGTTGCGTTCGGCGGGGCGAGTGTCCGTCAGCTTGTACTTGCCTCGGCCAATGACTGCCCTGGTGGGGGCGGCGTCCTTGTGGTCGTTGAAGTCGCCGAGGACCACCAGGTTGGCGTTCGGGTTGGCGGCAAACCGGGCGTCCACCTTCTCGCGCAGCAACTTGGCTTCTTCCAGGCGCAGTTCGGCCTCGTCGGCCTGGGCGATGGGCCGTTTGGACTTGAGGTGCGCGGCGATGAGGGTGAATGAGTAATTCGGGTTCACCGCGATGTCCACCTCGGCAAAGCCGCGGCTGACGTGAAACCGGCGCCCGCTCAACAGGAAGTTGTCGTTCGTATGCGAGCGGCGGGCGCTGAACGGGAACTTGCTCAGGACCGCGACGTGGACGTTGGTGTCGAAGCCGGCGACGTGTTCCCAATAGGGGAGGTCGAGGCCCTCGGCCTTGAGCGAGTCGCGGAGCTCAATCAGCGCGCTGATTGAGCCCATCTCCTGCAGGGCGAGCACATCGGGGCTGAGGGCGCGGATGCTCTCGCGGATCTTGGCCTTCGCCTCGGCGGATTTGACATAGCGGGTCTCCGTGGCTGCATCGAGATAATTCTCCACATTGTAGGTGGCGACGCGGAACGTCTCCGCGCCGGCGAACCGGGCGGCCGGCAGCAGGGCCAGCAAAGTGATTACGGGGGGAAGCAGGCGTGCGGGTATTTTCATACCGGCGGTAATATTCGGAGGTCCGGCTCAAGTCAAAGGAGTTTTTGGGGCAAAACCTTTTGCAAAACATCGCTTCACTGTTACGTTGCGAATATGTTCAAGCCGAGTGAGAACAAATCGGGCCGTCTGCGTCGCCGTCCGGCCACCGCGAAGGGGCGGCACGCGAGCCGGGGCAACGGAACGGCGCGGGTCAGCGTGGAGCGCGGGCGCGCCACCCTGGAGCCGCTGCATGACAAGCAGAGCGAGCGCGACCACCGCGAGTTGCGCATTGACAAGGTGGGAGTGCGGGGGTTGCGTTTCCCCATCCAGGTGCGGGACAAGGCGCGCGCGGTGCAGAACACGGTCGCCACGATCGGCATGTTTGTGGATTTGCCCATGGAATTCAAAGGCACCCACATGAGCCGCTTCCTCGAGGTGCTCAACGCGCATGGCAACATCATCCACGTCGAGAACATCAGCGACATCCTTCACGCGCTGCAGGAGAAGTTTCACGCAGCGACCTCGCATTTGGAGATCGAATTCCCCTATTTCATGGTGAAGCGGGCGCCGGTGACGGGAAAGGAAAGCGTCATGGATTACCGGGCGCGTTTCGATGCGGCGGCGAGCCACAGGGAGATCGAGTTTCTGCTGACGGTGAAAGCGAATGTAACCACCCTTTGCCCGTGCTCGAAGGCCATTGCCGCCTACGGCGCGCACAACCAGCGGAGCGAGGTTACCGTGCAAATTCGCTCCCGCAAATCCGTGTGGATTGAGGATGTGATCGCCATTATCGAGGGCTCCGCCAGCTCGGAGCTGTATGCGCTGTTAAAGCGGCAGGACGAAAAGGCGGTTACGGAACGGGCTTATGACAATCCGGTGTTTGTGGAAGACCTGGTGCGCAACGTGGTTGTCCGGCTCAAGGCTCACCCGGATGTGACCTGGTACAAGGTCGAGGCGGAGAACCAGGAGAGCATCCATAACCACAATGCCTACGCCTGTATCGAGAAGCACTGACCGGCTGCCCCGATGACGCCGCCCGGGCCGGGGGGCGGGCGGGGCCGGCGTGGGTGCAAATTCCTGAAGATTGTTGTGGAACTTCTGCGTTCCTTTGATACATTCCCACGCTTTCAACCGGACCCGCAAAGTTCGGGATGAGAGTTTGCAGAGCCATTTGACCGATCGGAAAGAACCGAGCAGTTTGAGTTGTGAGTGCGAAGAAGAAGAAGAAGATCAGCAAAGTGAAGCGGTCGTCCAAGCCGCACGGCTTGGCCACCGCCGCGGCCATTCTTGGCCGCCCGATCGTGAAGTCGAAGAGTAACGGCAGGGCGAAGGTCAAGGCGCAGTGGGCCAAGTACTACAGTAGGCTGCTGGAGTTGCGCGATCAGCTGACGCGGCAGATGGATGGGCTGGCCAAAGAGTCCGCCCAGGAGATGCCCGGCTACAGCCTGCACATGGCGGATTCCGGCACCGATAATTTCGACCGAGATTTCGCTTTGAGCCTGCTTTCCGCCGACCAGGACGCGATGTACGAGATTGAGGAGGCGCTCAAGCGGATCGAGAAGAACACCTACGGCATTTGTGAGCTTACGGGCAAGCCGATCCCCCGGAAGCGTTTGGAGGCCATCCCCTGGACGCGGTTTACCGTGCAGGCCCAGGCGCAGTTGGAGCGCGAAGGCGCCTTGCGGCAACGCCGCCTGGGAGCGCTCGGGACCGTGGATGCCGTCGGCTTGGCCGAAGTTGAACCTGAGGAAGATGAGGCTGAAGAGAAGCCTAAAGAGAAAGAATCGTAATGCCCCGCGAAATCATCACCATCGAATGCACGGAGGCGCGCAAGGAAGGCAAGTCCCCTTCGCGCTACACCACCACACGGAACAAGAAGCTCAAGCCGGAGAAGCTGGAAATCAAGAAATACAACCCGGCCTTGCGGCGCCACACTGTCCATCGCGAAATCAAGTAGCCACCACGACTTATGCCTCGCAAGACTCGTCCCGACAAACCGGGTAAACGCGGCGCCCGCGGCCGGTCCTCCTACGGTGAAATCCGCACCCCCCGCCCCAAGCCCAAGATTGACTTCACGGTGGACGCGCTTGATTTCAAGAATGTCACTTTGTTGCGGCAGTTCGTGACCGACCAGGGCCGTATTCTGCCCCGGAAGTACACCGGCCTGCCCGCGCACTATCAGCGCCGGCTGAATCGCGCCATCAAGCGCGCCCGGCAGATGTTGCTGATGAAGTAAATGAAAAAGCCACGCGCGGGCGTGGCTTTTTCATTTCAATTTGCGGTTCTAATCGTCTCTACGTCGCTTCGCGGGTTTCCCAGTCCCCGAGGTGGAGGTATTCCCTGATCTTCCTGCGTTCGTAGCGATGTTTCAGAGGTTTCTTTGGCTGGTTGTCAACTTTGCGGAAAGGATGTTTGGGGTTACGAATAGCCTCGCTGATGATTTCCAACGATTTGGTCATAGCTTGATTTGTTTGCTTGTTCTTGTTCAGCCATGCATGAAGGGTGCCATCGAGCCATCCTTGTTAGGGCTCACAGTGCTTTGAATATGGCATTTGCCGCTTCAAGCAATTCTATTATAAGACTATTTCCAGAAAAATCCATTCAAAAAACTCGCGTGGCATTTTTCCGGTCCGGCGGGCGTGTCCCGACCCCGCCGCGCTTACTTGCCCTGACGCCGGGGAGCATGGCGCCAGCCAAAGGCGCCGGAGCGCCATTCCCTTTGCGTCCGGGCGGCCAGCAACCGCAGGCCCGCGGCTGAGCAGGCCCGTTGGACCTTCGCGAACTCGGCCGCCAGGATGCCGGCAACCACCATGACCCCATCCCGGCGCAAGCGGGTCAGGAGCCGTTGCTGCTGCTCCAGCAGCAGGTTTGTAACCAGGTTGGCGCAGATCAGGGAGTATTGCCTGCTGGTTTGGCGCGGCAGCCTGGTCAGATCCTGTTGCCGAAAGCGGATTTGACCGGACACGCGGTTGCGGCGCGCGTTGGCCCGGGCAGTTTGAACTGATTGAGGGTCGCAATCGAAGGCATCCACCGGGGCATAGCCGAGCTTGGCGGCGGCGATGGCGAGGATGCCCGAGCCCGTGCCGACATCCAGGCAGGACTGCGCCTGGCCGCGTCGGCGCCGGGCGACCAATTGCCGCAGGCAGAAGGCGGTGGTCGGGTGCCGGCCGGTGCCGAAGCTCAAGCCCGGATCGAGCACAACCACCGCCTGGCCTTTTCGCGGGCGGTGCCGGCTCCAGCCTGGCTTGAGCAGGAGGGCGGAACCAATCTCCATGGGCCGGAAATGCCGCTTCCAGGATTCCGCCCAGTCTGCCCGGCGGATTCGCTTGATGGAGATTCTGCCAGGACCGAGGTCCAACCCGCTGGCCGTGATTCGCTCCAGGCCCGAGGCAAGCTCCGCCCGCCTGGTTCCGGACCAGGCTGACCTCGCGCGAAGGTAGGCTGATACCGTCGTTTGACCGGTTTCAACGTCGGTGTAGGAAGCCGCCGGTTGGGAGAAGGTGCTCCCGAGCAATTCGGCGACGGCGTCTTCGGCTTCGGGAGTCGTCGCGATGGAGATTCGCCAAAGCGAGTTTTGTTTCATCAACTATGCCTGGCCTGGCGCGGGCGCCGGCAGCCGGCGCATGGTCGCGGCTCAGGCGGTTTCACGCCAGGGAGTGAAGTTGACCAGTTGCAGCTCGGCCCCCTCCGGCAGGGCCAGGACGCGGGTGACGCTGGCGTATTCGATTTCAAACGCCGCCATGCGCGCGAGCGGCCAGCGGAGCATGATGCTCAACAGCACACGGATGATGCCGCCGTGACAGAAGACGGCGACTTCCTGGCCGGGGTGGGTGTCCAGGATTTGGCGCAAGCAGGGCTCCACCCGGTCGCGCAGGGTGTCGGCGCACTCGGCATTGGCGATGCCGTCGCAGTCCAGTTGCTCGAGCCAGGCAAAAGCGCTGACGCCGAATTTCGCCTCGACATCCGCCCAGGCCAGTCCCGTCCAGTCTCCGAAGTCGGCTTCGCGCAAGTCCGGCAGGATGACGGGTCTGGGCGTTCCGTTGACCAGGAGCGGCGCCAGCGTTTGCTGGACGCGTTTCATGGGGCTGGCGTAGATCGCGCTCAAGGGCTGCCGGCGGAGGTAAGCCGCCAGCGCGTCCGCCTGCTCGTGGCCGCGGGGCGAAAGCTCCATGTCAATCCGGCCGCCGAAGATGCCCTGGTAGCGGGATTCGACTTCACCATGGCGGATCAGCAACAGGCGAGTTGGGGCCGTCTCCGCGGGGGAAGGACGGTCGGGCGAGGGGCAAGAGGGGCGGGACGGGGCAGAGGTGGTAACGGGGTTCACTGGTTTGCGCTGGGCAGGATCACTTGACGGGTTGGTCGCTGAGCTGGCCTTTTTCGAGATAGACCGTCCGCGAGGCGCGCGCGGAGGCGTGGGGGTCGTGGGTGACCATAATGATCGTCTTGCCGTGCTCGCGGTTCAGCGCCTGGAGCAGGTCCAGAATTTCGTCCCCCGATTTGCGGTCGAGGTCGCCGGTGGGCTCGTCGCAGAGCAGCAGCGTGGGGTCGGTGACAATCGCGCGGGCGATGCCCACGCGCTGCTGTTCCCCGCCGGAAAGCTGGCGGGGGTAGTGCCGCTCGCGGTGGGAGAGTCCGACGATGGCCAGGGCGGTGGACACGTGTCGTTTCCGCTGCGTGCGGGACAGGTGCGTGAGCAGGAGGGGCAATTCGACATTGCGTTCGGCGGTGAGCACCGGCAGGAGGTTGTAGAGCTGGAAGACGAAGCCGATGTGCCGGGCGCGCCAGGCGGCCAGCTTGTGGTCAGACAGCTCGTCAACGTGCTCGCCCGCGATGCTGACCGAGCCGCGGGTGGGCCGGTCCAGCCCGCCGATGAGGTTCAGCAGGGTGCTTTTGCCTGAACCCGACGGCCCCATCAGCGCCAGGAACTCGCCCGCCGGCACCTTCAAGTGCAGGTCCCGGAGGACGTGGATGTCCTCCGAGCCGCGGTGGAACACCTTCTCCACGCCATCCACGTTCACCAGCGCGTCGTTGGCCGAGTCAGTCATGCGTTTCCTGGTTGCTCAGTTCTTCTCGACTACCGCCGATTTGTCGGTCAGGCCCTTGGGCCAGTCGGCGACGATTCGTTCGCCGGCCGCCACGCCGGCGCTGATGACAACCCCCTCGAGGCCGGTGCTGCTGACCGTCACGGCCCGGCGCTCGGTGCGCCCGTCGCGCACGACGAGCACCACGCTGCGGCCGTCCTGCTGCTGCACGGCGGCTTTGGGGACGATCACGGTGCGGCCCGCCGTGGGGCCGGACCCGCCCGCTTCGCGGAAGGCGACCTTGGCGCTCATCTCGGGCAGGATGCGGGGGTCGAGCTTGTCAATCCCGATGCGCACTTTCACGGTGGATTTCTGCCGGTCGGCGGTCGGGATGATCGCAATTACCTTGCAGGGGATCTTCCAGTCCGAGTAGGCGTCGAGCGTCGCTTCCACGGCCTGGCCCGGGCGGACGCGATTGATGTAGCTCTCGTTGACATCTATTTCGATCTCCAGGGACTCCATGTCCACGATGGTGCAAATGCCGGTGCGCGTGAAGCCGCCCCCGGCGGAGATCGGGGAAATCATCTCGCCCGGTTGCGCATTCTTGGAAGTGACGATGCCGGTGAAGGGCGCGCGGATGATGGTGTCGTCCAGTTGCTGCTGCCAGTAGGCCACCTGCTTTTCCGCCACCGCGATGTCGGCCTGCTGCTGGTCTAATCTCGCTTTAAGGGCCAGGTGCGCGGCTTCGGCGTGATCATAGTCGGCCTGTGTGCCGACCTTGTGCTGGAGCAGGCCGGCCTGGCGCTGCAGCTCCTGGTCGGCTTCCTTAATGCGCACGCGAGTTTCGGCCAGGGCGTTTGTGGCCGAGATCCGCTGCGCTTCCGCCAGGTAGAGGCTGGTTTTCACGTTCGTATCGTCGAGGCGCGCCAGGATTTGGCCTTCCTGCACTTTCATCCCCTCCTCGACGAGCACCTCGGTGACTTTGGCGGTGATCTTGGATGAAACGGTCGCCTGTCTCCGGGCGGTGACGTAGCCGGAGGCGTTGAGCACCGTCCGCTCGATGCCCGGGCCGGTGGCCTCCCGCACCTGCACGGTGCGCACGGGGATGGCGCCTGGCCGCTTGAGCCAGAAGGCGGCCCCGGCCGCAAGCGCCAGCACGAGGACGACGGCCAGTAACAGCCAGAGTCGCGAGGACGACTCGGGTCTGGCGCTGCGCTCGATGCGCAAGTCATCCAGCGTGGGTTTCGGCGAACTCATAGATCACGGCCCCGTGGAGGAAACTGGTTTTTCCGCTCAGGGTCAAGGTAATGCTGATCCGGGAGGGCACCGGGGGGGCGATTTGGCGTAAGTGCGGGCTCCGCCGGGGGTTATGCAAATGAACCTACGGTGTGGATACGGTGTGGATACGGTGAGGATACGGAGGGACTGGCTGGCGTATAGGGGACTGGTTCCGGGGAGCATTGGATGAGAGGCGAAAGCGGCCTGCCTGACTGAGGGATTGCGTTCGCGGCTTGTATTGGCTGGCTCGTACTGCCAACGTGGGGGCAGGATGAGTAAGATAGGCGGCCATTCTTTGGTCACTTGCGCGGGGCCAATCAACTGGCAGAGCGCTCTACTGCACCTTCATCATTTCGACCTATGAAACAGATCACCGCAATTCTGCTGCTGGCGTTGGCGGCACAGCTCGCCTCGGGCAAGGAGTTCCATGTCTCCGTCAACGGCAACGACCGGAATAAAGGGTCGGCGTCCAAGCCGTTCCGCACCATCTCGGCCGCGGCGCAAGTGGCGCAGCCGGGGGATGTCGTTACCGTGCACGCGGGCGTTTATCGGGAGCGCATCGCGCCGCCGCGCGGGGGGAAGTCCGACCGGAAGCGTATTGTGTATCAGGCGGCACGGGGGGAGAAGGTCGAGATCAAGGGTTCGGAGATGGTGAAGAACTGGGTGCGGGCGGAGGGGGATGCCTGGAAGGTGACGCTGCCCAACTCGTTCTTCGGCGCCTTTAACCCTTACAGCGACCTGATTCGCGGCGACTGGTTCCTGCCCAAGGGCCGGGAGCATCACACGGGCGCGGTGTATTTGAACGGCGAGTGGCTGAACGAGGCGGCGAAGCTGGACGAGGTGCTGAAGCCCGCGGGCGCCATCGCGCTGTGGTTTGGCCGGGTGGACCAGGACAACACCACGATCTGGGCGCAGTTCAAGGGGGTCAATCCCAACGAGCAGTTGGTGGAGATCAACGCGCGGCGCACGGTGTTTTACCCCGAGAAGCCGTACATCAACTACATCACCCTGCGGGGTTTCACCCTGCGGCACGCGGCCACGCCCTGGGCGCCGCCAACCGCCGAGCAGATCGGGTTGATCGGGACGCATTGGAGCAAGGGCTGGATCATTGAGAACAATGAGATCAGCCACTCGCGCTGTTCGGGGGTCACGCTCGGGAAATACGGCGATCAGTGGGACAACACCTCCGCCGACACCGCCGAGGGCTATGTGAAGACGATTGAGCGCGCCCTGGAGAATGGCTGGAACAAGGAGACCATTGGCCACCACGTTGTCCGCAACAACGTTATTCACGACTGCGAGCAGACGGGCATTTGCGGCAGCCTGGGGGCGGTGTTCAGCCGGATCGAGGGCAATCACATCTACAACATCTGGGCGCGGCGACTGTTCACCGGCGCCGAGATGGCGGGCATCAAGATCCACGCCGCCATTGATACGCGCATCGAGCGCAACCGGATTCACCATGCCGGCCTCGGGATCTGGATGGACTGGATGGCCCAGGGCACGCGGATCACGGGGAATCTTTGCTACGAAAACACCACCTTCGACCTGTTCGTCGAGGTGGACCACGGGCCGTTTCTGGTGGACAACAACCTGTTCCTGTCGCCGGTCAGCATATCGGATATGTCCGAAGGCGGAGCCTACGCGCACAACCTGATGACGGGTCACATCCACAGCCGTCCTGAACCGAACCGGGTCACGCCCTACCATCCCGCCCACACGACGGCGGTGGCCGGGTTGGTGGACATCAAGGGCGGCGACAACCGCTTTTACAACAATATCCTGGTCGGCAAGGGGCCTGGGGCGGGGGACTTCGGGCTGCGTGTGTATGACCCGCGGGAGTTCCCGTTGCAGACGGGTGGCAACGTGTATTGCCATGGCGCTCGTCCTTATGCCAGGGAAACCGGAGCGGTGAACCTGCCGGGAGTTGATCCCCGGGTGCGCTTGGTGGAGGAGGGGCAGAATGTGCATTTGCACCTTGTGTGGGATCACGCGATGCGAAACCCAGGCACGGTGCTTGTGACGACTGAACTGCTCGGGAAGGCCAAGATTCCGGACCTCGCCTACGAGAATCCCGACGGTTCGCCACTGAAGGTGGACCACGACTACTTCGGCCAGCGGCGAAGCGCGTCGCGCCCAACGCCCGGGCCATTTGAGAACGTGGCCGACAAGGAGACCAGGCTGAAGGTCTGGTGAGGGGAGCGTCCGCAGTCCGCATGAGAGTCTGGCACCATGACGCCTGAGGAAACTAGGGAACCGCCGACTCCTCCGCCTGCGGCGACGTTGAGCCGGAGGCTGTTGTTTCCCCAACCGATCGCGTGGATCGTGCTGGTGATTGCGCTGGCGGCCAGCGCGGGGGCGTGGATGGTCGCCTGGAATAAGGCGAAACTGGAGGCGAGCAACCTGTTTAACGAGGAAGTGGAGAGGATTAGGGGGGCGTTGTCGGAACGGATGCAAATCTACGAGGATGTTCTGCATGGAGCCGCGGGCCTGTTCGCGGCGAGCTCCAGCGTGGAGCGCGGAGAATGGCGCGCCTACCTGCAGAGTGTGTCCGTTGAGGAGCGTTTTCCGGGCATTGACAGCGTGGGTTTCTTGGACTTCGTGCCGCGGGCCGAATTGCCGGCGTTTCTCAGGACCGCGCGCGCGGACCGGCCGAACGGCTTTGACGTGAGAGATTCGGGGACCACAAACGATCTGCTGGTCGTCAAGTACATCTATCCGGAGGCGCGCCATCGCAGGATGCTGGGGCGGGACATGTGGGGGGATCCGGAGCAGCGGAGCGTGACGGAGCGGGCCTGCGATTCAGGGCTCGCCGCCATGAGTGGGATGATCAGCCTGCAGGTGGAGGGCCGCGGGCCGCAGGCCGGTTTCTTAATGGTCCTGCCGGTGTATCGCCACGGGATGCCCACGGACACCAAGGCGGAGCGGCAGGCAGCCATCGAGGGCTGGGTATTCGCCCGCTTTGTCACCGCCCAACTGATGCAACAGGTCATGGGCGGCAATCATCCGTGGCTGCACCTCCAGGTTTTCGACGATGACCCTCCAGGGTCGGACAAGCTCATTTTCGACGAGGATCCGAAGCTGACGGCGGACCGGCCACAAACGAAGGCGCTATTCCACGTGAGGGTCCATGCCGAGTTGGGCGGACGCGCGTGGAGCCTGGGTTTTGCGACCAAGCCGTCTATTGAAGCGGAGCGGCGGCGCGGGGCGGGCCTCGGGGTGGGGGCGGTGGGGGGCTTGATCAGCTTGCTGCTGTTCGGCATTGCCTGGTCGTTGAGCCACACCCGCGAGCGCGCGCTGGCGATGGCGGCGGAGATGACCAAGACCTTGCGGGAGACGAACCAGTGGCTGGAGCACGAGCGGTTTTTGCTGCGCACACTCATGGACAACGTGCCCGAGCGCATCTACTTTAAGGACCGGCAAAGCCGGTTCCTGCGCGCCAGCCGGGCGCAGTGGCGCGCCCTTGGCTGTACCTCTCCCGAGGGGGCTGTCGGGAAGACGGATTTGGATTTCTTTTCCGAGGAGCATGCCCGGCAGACCGGAGAGGATGAGCAGCGGTTGATGGCCGGCAGCGAGCCGATCACCAAGGAGGAGAAGGTAACCCGCTCCGACGGCGGCATGACATGGCTCTTGAGCACCAAGATGCCACTGCGTGACGAGCGCGGCAACATGGTGGGCACCTTCGGCATTTCGCGCGACATCACCGACCGGAAGCGCGCCGAAGAGGCCATGCGCCAGGCCAAGGAAGCCGCGGAGGAGGCCAGCCGGACCAAGAGCCAGTTCCTGGCCAGCATGAGCCACGAGCTGCGCACGCCGCTCAATTCTGTAATCGGCTTCGCCAACATTCTGCTCAAGAACAAGGCCGGCAACCTCAGCCCGGCGGATCTCAACTTCCTCGACCGCATTCAAGCCAATGGCCGGCATTTGCTGGCGCTGATCAACGACATTCTCGATCTGTCCAAGATCGAAGCCCGAAAGGTGGAACTCCGCCTGGGGTCGGTGGCGCTGGACGTGCTGGTGCGCGAAACGGTCGCGCAGCAGGAAAGCCTGGCGCGGGATAAATCCGTCGAGCTGCAGACCGACCTGCCCGCACAGGTGGCTCCCATCCTGACCGACGCAGACAAGCTCAAGCAGGTGCTGATCAACCTCATCGGCAATGCGCTTAAGTTCACCGAACAAGGCAGTGTGACGGTGCGCGTCGTGACGGAACCCGCCGGCCATCAGCCCATCAGCCTCGAGGTGGCGGACACCGGCATCGGCATTCCGCGGGAGAAACTGGGGGTCATCTTCGATGCCTTTCAGCAGGTCGAAACCGGCACGACGCGCAAATACGGCGGCACGGGGCTGGGCCTGACGGTTTCCCAGGCGCTCTGCCAGCTGATGGGGTACCACCTGGAGGTTTCCAGCGAGCTGGGCCGCGGTTCGACTTTCCGTGTCCGCCTGGCGCCTGGTTCAAAGCCGGCGGCCCCCGGTCCTTCCGAGCCGGCGCCGGCCGTCGAACCCGCGCCGCCCGCCGGTGCCACCCCCGACTTCAAAGGCAAGCTGGCGCTGGTGATTGACGACGAACCGGACTCGCGCACGCTGCTTGCCCATGCGATTGAGGACTTCGGCGGCCGGGCCCTGGCGGCGAGCTCGGGCGAGCAGGGCCTGCGCATGGCCCGCGAGTTCCGGCCCCATCTCATCACCGTGGACCTGATGATGCCGGGACTGGACGGCTGGCAGGTCATCCGCGCGCTCAAGGCGGATCCCGAGCTGTGCAATACCCCGGTGGTGGTGGTCAGCATCGTGGCGGGGGAGCAGCGCGGCCGCATTCTGGGGGCGGTGGAAGTGCTGCAAAAACCTGTCAGCCGCGCGGAACTGTTTGCCGTGATCCATCGCTGCGTCCCGGTCACGAACCCTCGCATTCTCCTCGTTGAGGACGAGGAGGACTCCCGGCGCATGCTGGCTGTCCATCTTGAAAGCGAGCCCTGTGAACTTCGCGCCGCAGCGAACGGGCGCGAAGCCGTGGAAATCCTAGAGACCTTCACGCCCGACCTGGTCCTGCTTGACCTGATCATGCCGCTCATGGACGGCATGGCCTTTCTGAACCATGTTCGGTCAATTCCCCGGTTCCAGTTCCTGCCGATCGTGGTTGTGACCGCCAAGGACCTGACCCGGGCGGAAACGGCCCGGCTGCGGCAAATGGCCCAGGACATCGTGAAGAAGGGGGAATCCTTCGAGGCCGATTTGCAGCGGATTCTCCGCCGATTCCTGCCGGACGGCAAACAACCATGAACCCCGCGCCGGTCTCGCTCTTGATCGTGGATGACGACCCGGTCTCCGCCCAGTTTGTGCGGCAATTGGTGCTCTCGCTGGGCGGGGAATTTCCGTGCATGCCGCAATGGGCGGAATCAGCGGAGGCAGCGCTGGGGGAGCTGGGCCAACGCGCTTACGAGCTGATGCTGCTGGACTACAACCTGCCCGGGGCCAACGGTCTGCAGTTGCTCGCCCAGATTCGCGATCTGCCCGCGGAGCGGCAACCCGCGGTCATCATGCTGACCGGCAGCGGCAGCGAGCGGGTGGCGGTTGAAGCGATGAAGCGCGGCGCCAGGGACTATCTGCCCAAGGAGGGCCTAGACGCGGCGCTGCTGCTGCGGGCGCTCCGCAGCGCGCTGGCGCAGAAGCAACTCGCCGACCAGGTTGCCCGCTACCACGCCCAGACGCGCGCCGACCTCGAAATGGCGCGCCACCTGCAGCAATCCTTGCTGCCGGACAGTTACCCCTGTTTTCCACGCTCGGCGGCTCCCTCGGAATCGCGGCTGCGCTTTTGTCACCGCTTTAGCCCGGCATCCGAGCTGGCCGGGGATTTCTTCAGCGTGCTTCCCCTGTCCGACACCCGGGCGGGCGTGTTTATTTGCGATGTGATGGGGCACGGCGTGCGCTCGGCGCTGGTGACGGCGATGGTGCGGGGGCTGCTGGAAAACGCCGCCCGGCGCGCGGCCAATCCCGGCCGGTTTCTCTCCGAGATGAATCACCGCCTGGGAAGCCTCCTCAAACCTGCCAGCAGCCCCATGTTCGTCACGGCGTTCTACCTCGTCGCGGACGTGGCGGCGGGCCGCCTGAGCTACGCCACGGCCGGCCATCCGCCGCCGTTGCGTTTGCGGCGGGGCACGGGTCAGGCTGCACCGCTGCCAGTGCCGTCCCGGGCCGGCGCCGCGCTGGGCTTGTTTGGTGATGCCGCCTATGTCACCAGCGAATGCCCGCTGGTCCCCGGTGATGTGATCCTGCTCTTCACCGACGGATTGTTCGAGGTGATGAGCGCCGACACCCAGGAAGAGTATGGCCGGCAGCGTTTGCTGGCGGCTGCCCGGCAACAGATCAAGCTGCCGCTGCCGGATTTGTGCGACGCTCTCATCGCCGGGGTTCGCGCGTTTGCCGGGGAGGCCGCCCTCAGCGACGATATGTGCCTGCTGGGCGTCGAGGTCACCGAGCGCAAGATTACGAGAAAGGAGGCAACACCATGAAACAGATCGCCGTCATCGAAGACAATCCGGACAATCGCCTGCTTGTGCGGGTGATCCTCCAACCGCTCTACGAGGTCACCGACTATGAGAACGGCCGGGCTGCGCTGGACGGCCTGCGGCAGCAGAAGCCCGACCTCGTGTTGCTGGACGTGTCGCTGCCCGAGATGGACGGCACCGAGGTCCTGCGGCGCATCCGGGCTGAAGATTGCCTGCGCGATCTGCCCGTCATCGCCTTGACCGCGCATGCGATGACCGGGGACCGCGACAAGTTCCTCGCAGCCGGCTTCGACGATTACCTGACCAAGCCAATCGTGGACGAGACGTTGCTGCTGGACGCGATCCAGCAGCTGCTGGCCCGGAAGCCGGGGTCGTGCCCGGCCAAGACGGACACTGCACCGCAAAACCTCGATGTCGGCGCGGTGGAGCGGTTGCAGCGGCTGGGAGACAACGAGTTCGCGTGCAAGATGATAGACCTGTTTCTGGACTACTCTGCCAAGAGAATCACCGAGGCACGCGCGGCGCAGGCGGCCGGGAACCTCGCCGGTGTCGCGCGCGCGATGCATCCCCTCAAGTCCAGCGCGGGCAACGTTGGCGCCGACCAGGTCCAGGCGCTGGCGACGCGCATCGAGGAGTTGGCGGAACAGGGCCAGGGCGAACAGGCGGCCGCTTCCCTGACCGAACTGGAGCAGGCGTTTGCCGTCGTGAAACCCAGGCTGGAGGAGACCAAGCGCGGCCTCGCGCCTCCGCCGAAGTAACGGCGGCTTTACAGCGAGTCTCCCGCCCTCTAAGGTCTGGCGTGTTGTGAGTGTGCTGCTTGTGCGAACCAAAACCACAACCTGACAGCCTATGAATTCTAGCCCTGGCGATCCTCAAGCGCCCGCACCCAGGCCCGTGCGGGTCCTCGTGGCGGAAGATTCGCCACTCAACCAACAGGTGGCGCTCAAGCAGCTGGAGAAGCTTGGCTACCAGGCTGACGGCGTCGCCGACGGCGTGGCCGCCGTCGAAGCGATCCAGCGCGCGGCCTACGACATTATCCTGATGGATTGCCAGATGCCCGAACTCAACGGCTACGAAGCCACCTGGCAGATTCGTGATGGGGAGCAGAGGCAGGCGCAGGAGGGCGGCCAGCCACGGCGCATTTACATCATTGCGATGACGGCGAATACCAAGGCCGACAACCGGGACAAATGCCTGGAGGCCGGCATGGACGATTTCATCCGCAAGCCGGTCCAGTTGCCTGAACTGGAGGCGGCCCTGCACCGGGGATTGGCGGACCGCGCATCCCACAAGGCTCTCGAAGCGGTCATTGATCCGGTCGTCATTGCCGGCCTGCGGCAATTGCGGACGCCGGGCAAGCCGGATCCCGTTGTGGAACTGATAGACCTGTTCCTCCAGGAAGCCCCGGGGCACCTCCAGGCCCTGGAAAGCGCCGTCGCCCAGAATGACCACACCTCGCTGGCGCGCACCTTCAGCGCCGCCGTCCGCCTCAAAGGCGGCGCCATCAACCTCGGCGCGCGGAACCTCGCCGCGCTTTGCGACGAGATCGAACACACCGCCCGGAAGTGGTCACTGGCCGAGGACGTGCCGCCGCTGCTGGAGCGGGCGAAACGGGAGCTGACTCGTGTGCAGAAGGCTCTGGAGACGATCAAGCACAGTGAAGAAGCCAGGCCGGCGGGATAGCGACGCCGGCCGGCGAGCGGCAGGGGGACGGACTCGGACTACCTTGTGGCAGGCGTGAGGTCTCGCGTGTAGAGGTTCATGAACTGTGCCTCGCCGCCGGCATTGTTCAAGCCAAAGGCTCCCCGGGCGGGCGCGGTTTCCGGCAGGGTCAGGCGCCGCGATTCTTTGTTGTCGAGTGAGACGACAACCTCCCGGCCTTTGACGTGAATCGCATAACGGTGGTATTTGCCCGATTCACCGGCCGGCAGTTTTACCTCCACTCCCTGCCCGTTCTTTCCACGCAGCCAGGCTGCCAGAGCCGCCGGCCCTTTACCGTCGGCCGGCTTGGCTGGACGGCAGTCCACGATGAACTCCGCATCGCCGAAGGTGCTCTCCGTCCAAAGGATCGTCGCCGTCGGACCCGACTTTGCATTCAGGCGTTCCCCACTCACCTGCCAGCGCGCGGCCGTGGCTGCGTTGGTGCGCCAGCCGCGCAAATCCAACCCGGTGAACAGCGGCTTCCAGCCCAAGTCCGCCGGCGCGGTCAGCTCCGCCGGGGTCCCGCTGCCCGGCAGCTCCTTGATGCGAAGGTTGCGGAATTCCACCGGCCCGCCCTCCGATTCCAGGGCCAGGTAGCCTTTGCGGTAGTTGCAGTCTTCACCGCCCGACACTTCCTTGCCATTGACTGACAGCCGGAGCACGCCGTTGGTCGCGGTGATGCGGTAATGGTTCCACTCCGGCGAGCTCTTGCTGCGCTCCTCGGAGGGAAAGCTGCGCGAGCCGCTGTGTTTGCCGAACGGCTTCATCGTCGCGCCGTGGATGGGGAAAACGTCGCCATGGGTGGTGTACCATTCATTCTTGCCGGGAACGTTGAAGCCGTTGTCCAGCACCTGCACTTCGATGCCGCGCAGAAACGGCACGCCCGGCGCGGCAATCGGCGTGCCCCAGATGAAGACGCCGGAATTGCCGCCCGCACTCAGGTGCCGCCACTCGACCTCGAGGACGAAGTTCTCGTACTGGCGGTCGGTGCGCAGGGCGCCCGTCGGCCGGCCCGTGCAGTGAACCACCCCGTCGCGCACGCCCCACGTTTCCGGCGCGCAGTTGGCGTTCACCCAGCCGGTCAAATCGCGGCCGTTGAACAGCGGGCGGAAGCCCGCCTCGGAGGCCCGGCAATTGGCTAACGCCCCTGCCATCAAGACGGCAGCGAGCACGGAAATCCTGACAGGATGATTCATGGCCCGGCATTGTTCGCGCTTCCCGGGCAGCAAGCAAGCCTGGACCCTTAATGCCAGATTTCGCCGGCCGTGGCGTTGCCCTTCACGTCCAGCACCTGCACGCTGGAGATCGTCCGCATCTTCTCGTGGTTGGCAAAAGTCCATACGACGCGCTTGTCGGGCGCAACCTCGATGAGATGGGGGGCTTTGCCAAACTGCCCGTGGCCCAGCCAGTTGGCGATCACCGTGTTTCCATTGGGCAGCCGGTGAAAGCCCGCAATGAACTTCAAGCTGATGCCGGGCAGGTCGTCGCCGCGCAATTCCCAAACGGTCTTGCCAGACCCATCCACCTCGAACACGCGCGCGCCGCCGGGCAGGTCGCCGCAGGTGATGACGGTGTTGCCGTTCGGCAACCGCGCCGCGCTGTGCGGGCCGCCGGCCGCCTTGATGGTGCGGACCGGTTTGCCTTCGCTGTCGTACTCGCGCACAACGTGCGCGCCGTAATGCGTTACCAGGTAATGGCCGTCCGCCAGCCGGCGCGCGTTGCGCGCGTAAAGATGGCCGCCGTCTCTGCCCTCGGGCAGCAGGCGCACTTCCTTCGCGATTCGGCCGGACGGCTCGACCTCGAGCAGCCGACCGCTGTTACACTCGCCGATGAACGTGTTGCCGTTGGCAAGCCGCTGGCAGGCGTAGATCTCGCTCGGCGACTGATAATCAAACACGATCCGTTTGGCGCGAGTCACTTCCCTCACGCCGTGGCCGGTGTTGAACAGGACGTTGCCGTTGGGCAGCACCCAAAGGTCGTTGCAGCTCTTTGTCTGGTATTCCCACTCGATCTTTCCATCCGGCGCGACCAGAAACACTTTGCCTTGGGTGTAATCGGTGCAGGCGAAGGCGTGGCCATTGGCCGGCGCCGCTTCCGCGACACCGCCGGTGCAGATGCGCAACAGGATGGCGATGCCGAGCGCGCGGCTGAGAGGGCTCCGCATGACAGGTCACTTCCCGCCGAGCGCCGCGGTCTGGCTATGCGGCCGCTCGATGAGCAGGCTGGAGGAGGCGCGGCGCAGTTCGAGGAGCTCGCCCTCCTGCGCCTCGCTGAAATGGCCGGCCCGCTGGGCGTAAGTGTCCAACCACGTCAGCAACCGCTCGCGCGCCTCGGCATCGAGCCGGACTTCGTAATGTCCTTCCGGCGCGTCGAGCAGCGCCCATAACGCGCTGCGTTGCGCGATGCCGTCGCCCCAGACCGAGAACCCGCGCCGGTAGGCGGCCCAGACCTGGTCCTGCAGGCTTGGCGTGCCGTAAGCGACCAGTGTCTCGTACGCCTTGGCCGCGGCGAGGTCGAACTTCGCGGCGACCGCGTTGGTGGCTTGCGCGTTGTGGCAGCTCACGCACTGGCGATCCAGCACCGGCTGCACGAGCCGGTCAAACCGGAGCGGCCAGGAGCCTTCCACACCGGCGGTCAGCCGTGACGGTTCGCGTCGGCTGGCGAGGGCGGGCATCGCCGGCGGCGCCTGCTGGCGCGGCTCGTGGCACCCGATGCAGCTTAGCGTCTGGCCCGGCTGGACATGCGTGGCGCTTCGCATCGTCTGCACGGCCACGCCCCGCTCGTCGAGCGCCTGGAAGAAAACAGTTACGCCGGCTGGCACGCGAAAGTAGGCCGAGCCGTCGGCTTCGACCGGCACCGTGCCGAGCACGCACTTGCCCGGATCGTCCCGCGTGATGCCGAGGTTCGGGAAGTTCATCGTCGGATGCGTCTTCGCCGGGATGGCCACGATGCGGAGCGATTGGATTCCGCCGCGGGGCGCGGCAGCCAGGCCGCGATAGACGTCAGTCACGAGAAAGCGGCCCTCGTTTCCCGCATTGGATCGGACCTGGCTGGCGAGGACGGGCGGGCGCAAGCGAGGCCGGACGGGAATCGGTTCAACGCACGCAATCTGCGCGTCGGCCCAGAGCAGCTCCCGCCGGCGCGTGGCGGCGTCGTAAAGGTAGAGCGCCATGCCGTCGTTGGGACGTTGCACCGCGTGCCAGCGGTTCCATCCCTCCGGGCCCGGCACGCGCTCGCCCTCGGCGCCCCAGGCCACGAGGTAGAACCGTTCGCTTAACGGCCACGGGCTCGCGTAGGACGTCAGGGGCCAGCCCTCGATTTCCGGAAAAGGCACCTCCGGCGTCAGCCGCGTGATGGGATCCCCGCCTTCCTGCCCGGCGCTCGGGTCGAGCAAGCCGAGGCTGCCCATGGTCTGCGAGTGGTGGGCGCTGCCAGTGAAGACGAGCTTGTGCGAGCCGGGAATGGGTTTTGCCTCAAACACGCAGTGCGGCGCTTTGGTGTAGTTCTTGTAAACAATCTGTGCGCCGGTGCCATCGGGATTGATCGCCCACAGCCCCATGTAGGGCATGTTGTCGCGGTCAATGTAGTCCCAGCGCGAGTAGAGGATGCGGCCGTCGCAGCCGATTTCCGGCGTCCACTCGAACATCTCGAACGGGGAAATGGCCGCCAGGTCCGATCCGTCCGCGTTCATCGTGTGCAAGGTATAGACCGCCACCGGCCGTTCCGGGCCCCCGCCGCAGCGCACGTAGCAATCCGGCATATCCGGCCGCGCCACCGTGCGCGCGGCGCTCTCGCGGCCCACCTGCAGCGATTGGCCGCGCCGCGTGGAAAGAAACACCACGCGCCCGTCCGGCAGGTAGCGACCGTCGAAATCATCGTATTTGCCGTGCGTGAGCTGCCGCCGTCCCGAGCCGTCGAGGTTCATCTCGAAGAGGTGATAGAACGCGTCCTCCGGCACGTTCGCTTTGTTGAGCTTGTTGGTTTGGCCGGCGAGATGATCGTAGTGGCGGCACCAGGCGAACAGGACGCGCTGGCCGTCGTAGGAAAGCGTCGGGCGCAGAAAGCTGCCCGGCTCCTTGAAGGCGGTGGTGATGCACTGTTCGCTCGGCGAATCCGTCGTGAATCCGCGCAACAGGTATATCCCCCCGCCCGGTTTGGACCACCAGCCGTAGTACTGGTCGGACATGTGATTGAAACTGCCGGGAACGCGTTTCGTGAAGAGCAGCGTGTCGAACTCGCGGAGCAGCGGATTGGGCAGCGCAAGCTGGCGCTCCAGCCGGCGGGCTTGGAGAAAGAGCGGTTTTGCCGACTGGCCGGAGCCGAGATCCGCGAGCTGTTGCTGGAGGCGGGCAACGTGTTGGTGCACGGGGCTGGAGGCCGGGGCGGTCTCGCCGGCCAGCCGCGCGCATACTTCCAGCGTTTGTTTCGCGCGCGCGGCCCAGTCCGCTTCCGCGGGACGCGCGTTGTGGGCCACCGACCATTGCGAGACGCTTGACTGGTCGGCCGGGCGGCGCAGTGCCAGGTTCTTTTTCGGGTTGGCGGCGCCGAACACCTCGACCTCGTCCAGATGCAGGTAGCTGGTGCCTGGTAAACCCAGCCGCACGTAGCGGGCGCTCTCATTTTTCAGCCTGACGGCCAGCGGCTTCCGGTCATCGAAGCCGCGAAACGCCGTGCCATCGTGCTGGTAAACCTGGCGGAACTCCTTGCCGTCGTCCGAGAGCAGCACCCGGATCCGCGCCGCGCGGTCGCTCGCATCGCACCGATTCCAGATGACGACACGCTGGAGATCCTGTTTCTCGCCCAGGTCCGCCTGCCACCACGAATCCTGGCCGATGTCGGTGTGAAATCCCCATCGGCCGTTCTTGATGCCGTCGCAGCCGCCCGCGGCATCCGCCGTCGTAGTGACCGGCCCGGACGCCGGGCCCGCCAGCACCATTTCTTCCGCCAGGACCCAATCCGCCTGGATGCGCTGCGGCCAGGAGGCCGAATCAAACGCGGCCTGGGCGGCAAAGCCGAGGCCGGACAGGCATAGGATGGCTAACGGCTTTTTCACAGCCCTCGCTCCAATCACGCTTTCGCCGGTTCGCCCAACGCCACCACATCCTGGCGGATGCGGGCCAGGTCGGCGGTTTCCAGTGTCAATTCGCCCGCCTTCGCGTTCTCAGTGACCTGATTGATGTTGCGTCCGCCGGCTAAAACGTGGGTGACGCCTTGCTGAGCGGCCGTCCAGGCGATGACCAGTTGCGACAGGGTGCAATGGTATTTATCCGTGAGGCTGCGCCAGCGCCCGAGCAGGTCCAGCACTCGTTTTCGGTTCACCGGGATGAGCCAGTCGTTCCAGTAGGTATTGCTGCGGAACTCGGTCGGCTTGAACACGCGGTCCAGGCCGATCTTGCCGGTCAGCAGGCCCTGTTCGAGCGACATGTAGGTGAGGGTCGCGAGGTTCTGCCGGGCGCAATGCGGGAGGATGTCTTTTTCCGCCTCGCGGTGCAGCATCGAGTAGCGGAATTGGTCGCTCACAATGCCGCCGCAGCGGATGTTCTCCTTTAGTTCGTCCAGCGACACGTTGCAGACGCCGATGGCGCGAATTTTGCCCTGCTCCTTCAGTTTGAGCAGCACGGCCATCGTGTCGGCAATGGGCGTATGGTCCGGCGGCATGGACGGCCAATGCGTCTGGTAGAGGTCAATGCAATCCACCTCGAGCCGGCGCAGGCTGTTTTCGATCTCGATCTGGAGCGTATCGGGCCGGAGGCTGCGGTGCATTCTTTTGCCGTCGAGGTCGGCAAAGTAGCTGCCGCGCCCGTCCTCCCACCACAGGCCGCACTTGGTGGCGAGGATGGCCTGGTCGCGGCGGCCCTTGAGGGCGCGGCCCACGACGCGCTCGCTGCGCCCCCAGCCGTAGGCGGGAGCGGTGTCAATGAGGTTCATGCCCAGGTCCAGCGCCGCCTGAATGGTGCGCACCGATTCCGCGTCGTCGGTGTCTTGTCCCCAGACTTGTCCGCCGCCGAGCACCCACGCGCCGAGACCGACGATGGAGGCCGACAGGCCCGAATTGCCAAGTGGTTTTTGTTTCATAAATCAATGCCGCAGTCCGAAGTCCATTGGGGCCGACATCAGCGCGCCTGGCAACCAGAATCGCCGGAGCGGTGCTGTGGCCCGGCTGCTTCATAGCGATAGCAAATACTCGTTCAGATCGTTGATCTCATCCGCCGTCAAATGGGACGTCTTCCCGTGCCGGTCGTTCGGGTTGGCGGTCGTCAGCACGTCGCGCATGGTGGGCGCCGAGCCGTCGTGCAGATACGGTGCGGTGCGCCACGTCTCAACCAGCGTTGGCGTGTCGAAGAGGTCGGACGGCTTGTCGAACCGGCCGGCTGTGCCCACGTCGTAGCTTTTCAAATCGGTGCCCAGCGGCCCGGAATGGCATTGCGCGCAAGCGGTTTCCTTGCTCCGGAAGATTTTTTCTCCGCGTTTGGCCGCCGCCGACAACTTGCCCTTCACCAAGTAAGGGCTGGGCACCGGTTGGAGCGACTTGACGTAGGCGTCCATGGCTTCGGCCACCTCCGGCGGCTGGACGGTGAACAGGATGTGATGGATGCCCGCGCGCATTGCGGCTTCGGCGGTCTCGCGCACGCCGGTGCTCATCGCCGGCGGCGTCTGGAACGTCAGCAAGAGGCTCTTGTTGTTCTTGGGATTGCCGATGCCGTCGTTGAGCAGGTCCCAATTCAATGCGTCCATTCGTGCGTCGCCGGGATGGCAGCTCGCGCAGCTTTGCCAGCCCTGGAAGCAGATGCGCGCGTCGTTGAAGTAGAATTCGCCCCGGCGCTCGACAGTGTTGCGCGGCTTCGGCCCGAGCGGGATGGACTCCGCCCTGGGGTGCGTGCCGTCGAGGTTGAGCACGGTCAGGGTGTCCGAGAAGTAGTTCGCCACGTAGGCCCGGCCGCCCGCGACCACCGCCGCGCGCGGGCCCAGGTCGCCTTCCGGCAGCGGCCACCGCTCGCGCACGCCGACCAGGAATGACAGGTCGTTCGCCACCTCCGAGGGCGAGCGGGTTGTCGCGGTGCTGTAGGGCAGCGCCGCGCTCAGGGCCCGAAGGGGATCGGGCGACAGCTTGGCCAGCTTGTCCAACAGTGCGGGGAAATCCGTCACGCTGACCTCGTGCGTTCCCGCCAGCGCCACCACGAGCTTCCGGCCGTCGGCGCTCCAGGCCGCGCCCCAAGGGTTCGCCGCGCCGCGGTCAATCGTGTCCAGCAAGAAGGTGTTGAGCACCTGCATCCGCCGGAGGTCAATGATCGTCTTGGCGTTCGTGTTCATCCAGCCGCGTTCCAGTTGCGTCGTCGGCAGGTGGAAGCGGGCCAGGATGTGCGTGAGGACGGCGTAGCGGCCGTCGGGCGAGACGCGGATTTCCTGCAAGCTCCCGCTGCCGTTGGGCAGCCACAGGTCATCCACCACCCGGCCCTGTGCTGTGTCAATCACGCTCACCACCGCGCCCACGTGTTCGGCGTCGGCGCGGCCGGTGGGCAGATGATTGGCCACCAGCAACCGCTTTCCATCGGGCGTGATTGCCGCGGCCACCGGCTCGCGGCGCACCGGAACGCGGGCAAGCGTCTTTCCGGTGGCAAGATCCATGACGCTGACGTCGTTGTTGAACCGGTTGCAGAGGTACAGGATTTTGCCGTCGGGCGACAGCACGGGCGACATCGCCGTGTGGCCGGCACGCAGTTTAGTGACCACGCGCTCTTTGGCCAGGTCCACGACGCAGACCTGGCTTTCCGGCGCGGCGCAGGTGACCAGGAGCGTGCCGCCGCTGGCGCCAAGCGCCAAGCCGCTGGGTGATCCCGGTGTGGGGATGGTTTTGGTCACCCGCCTCGACTCCGTATTGAACGCCAGCACCCGGTTGACCGTTGCGCAAGCGATGTAGATCGTGCTGCCGTCCGGCGTGGCAACCATGGCGGTCGGCGAAAGCCAGGTTGCCTCAGCCGCTGGCGCGGCGCCGCCCGACCATAGGAGAAAAGTAACAAGCGCGCCCGCGGCGGCTCCGAATCGTGACCCGGACATGGCGATCATCGTCCCGCTAGATTGTCTGGCTTCGCGCGGAATTCAAGCCCGCAAATACCTTCGCGCCGGCTGGGGGGTGTGAGACAGAATTCATCCGAAGTGGGAGAATACTCGGAATACAACGCGTTGCGTATCCAGGTTGCCAGGTGCTGAGACGGATGACCTCGCATTAACACCCCGCTTTAGCGGGGTGTTAATGAGAGACATGCTGCGGTGTATATGTGAAGCGATATACGAGAGGCCCGGATCTGCGGTATAAAACCGCCCAAAACAGAAGACGGTCTTGCGCCCACTTTCCCGCCTCCGACACCGCCGGACGGCGGAGCCGCGTCATCAGCGAGGCAGCCGGGCGGGCCGAGCGGCGCCACAGCAGCAGCCGGTCCAAAGCGAAGCGCCGGACCTACGCGAACATCCGGGCGGCTTTGCGCAACTCCTCTACAAACACAGCGAGCGGCCTGTCTTCCGCCCGGTTGGATCGCTGGCCGGCGGCGATGCACACCGGTTCCGGTGCCGAGGATAAGGTGATCAGGCGGGCACGCTTGGGAAAGAGCCGCGCCACCTGCGTGGTAACGAACGCGACGCCCAGGCCGGATTCCACCGCGGCCATGAGGTTTTCTGTGCCGTTATATTCGCCGGCGATCCTGGGCCGTTGCTTGTGGCGGCGCAGCCAGCCATCAATAAAACGCCAGTACTCAGGATAGTCGCGCCGGCAGAAGCCGAGCAGCGGTTCACGAACGACCTCCGCGGGCGTCACCCGCGACCGCCGGGCGAGGGAATGCTTTCGGTGAACCGCCAGCCGCCAGGGCGCGCGAACGAGCAGTTCCCAAGTGAGACCGGGGGTTGCCCGTTGCTCGCCAACGCTCAGGGCGACATCCAATTCGCCGCTTGCCAGTCCGCTCCGCATCTCGTTGGTGGACAGGTCCATCAGCTCGATGCGCGCGCTGCGATGCGCCTGGGTGAAGATCGCCACCGCCGGTGACAGGATGCCGGCGGAGAGCGAGGGGGCGTAGCCGATGCGCAGCCGCGGCCCGACGCCCGCCTCCCGCACCCGGTCGAGCACTTGCTCGGCGTGCCGCAGCAGTTCGGGAGCTTCGCGGAGCAGGGCCTCCCCGGCCGGGGTAAGCCGGATCGAGTGTGCCTGGCGCTCCAGCAGGCACTGGCCGACTTGCTCCTCCAACGCTCTAATCTGCCGGCTCAAGGCGGGCTGGGTCAGGAATATCTTCTTCGCGGCGCGACTGATGTTGCCCTGTTCGGCCACGGCGACGAAGTAGCGGAGTTGTCGGAGTTCCATGGCGGACAGCATACCCAAAAAGCAGTCTCAGGCCAAGAACTTGGCATTAGCCGCCCCGGCCAAACGCGGCGACTGTGGGGGGCATGAAGACAATAACGACTGAGTTGAATATCCGGCCGGCGAACGAGCGCGGCCATGCCAACCATGGCTGGCTCGACTCGCATCACACCTTCTCCTTCGCCAATTACTACGATCCGGCGCAGATGGGCTTTCGCTCACTTCGCGTGATTAACGACGACCGCGTGGCGCCGGGGCAGGGCTTCGGGACGCACCCGCATCGCGACATGGAGATCTTCAGCTACGTGCTCGCAGGCACGCTGGAGCACAAGGACAGCATGGGCCACGGGCGGCAGCTCCAGCCGGGCCAGATTCAACTGATGAGCGCGGGCCGAGGCATCACGCACAGCGAGTTCAATCCCGCTGCCGCCGCCCCGCTCCATTTCCTGCAAATCTGGATTCAGCCGCGGGAACGCGGCCTGACCCCCAGCTACACGGAGTGGCATCCGAAACCAGAACACGCCAACGCGCCCAAGGTGCTGGTGATCTCGCCGGACGGGCGCGAGGGCTCGGCCACCATCCAGCAGGACGCCGACATCTACCGCATCCGGCTCAAGCCCGGGCAGACCGTGACCCACAAACTCAGGCCAGGCCGGGGAGCGTGGCTGCAAATTGCCGAAGGTGTGCTATCCTTCAACGGGATCGAACTGACCACGGGCGATGGAGCCAGCACCGAAGCCCCCGGCGACCTGACGTTCACGGCCACTGAGGCGACGGAAGCGCTCCTCTTCGATCTCAAGTGAATCGCATTGCGCAACCAGGACCGTTAAGATCAATCGAACATAAAAGAACTATGACCAAACTGCTCGTTGTCTACTACTCCATGTATGGCCATGTTGAAACGCTCGCCAAGGCTATCGCCGAGGGGGCGCGCTCCGTTGACGGCGTTGAGGTGACCGTCAAACGTGTGCCCGAACTGATGAGCGCGGAGAAGCTCGCGCAAGCCGGCGGCAAGACCGACCAGGCAGCGCCCGTCGCCTCGCCGAAGGAACTCGGCGGCTTCGACGCCATCATTTTCGGCACGCCGACGCGCTTCGGCAACATGGCGGCGCAAATGCGCAACTTCCTCGACCAGACGGGCAGCCTGTGGCTGAGCGGCGGGCTCGTCGGAAAAGTCGCGAGCGTCTTTGCCAGCACCGGCACCGGCGGCGGCAATGAATCCACCATCCTCACGTTCATCCCCACGCTGCTGCACCACGGCATGGTTTACGTCGGCTTGCCCTACGCCTGCCCCGAGTTGGCCGACATCAGTGAACTCAAAGGCGGCAGCCCTTACGGAGAGTTCTGAGTCAGTCCGTCAACGGTTTTGTTGAAAGTTATTCACCGCGC